>CALFRW010000177.1 GCA_937919135.1 uncultured Haloplasmataceae bacterium | reverse complement strand
TATTAGATTAGTTATCTTTTTTTCAAATAATAGGTGAAAATAATAGATGAACACTTACCTATTTGATATAATATAGTAAATAAGGTAAGGGAGGCGAAAGAATGTATAAGAATATATTGGTTTCGATATCTCATGGTTCTAACTCATATCGTCTGTTTCAAGTAGGATTAGATATTGCGCTTAAATATAAAGCTCAACTTACATTATGTCATATAAAAAATTTACAATACATAATGCCTAATTATGCTAATGGTAGCATATATATGCCTCAAGATATTATCTATTTTGAAACAAATGATGGTATTGAAGAAACGTTAAATAAATATAAGGAAGAAGCAATAAAAAAAGGGATATCCAAAGTAGATGTAGTAGTAACCGCTAGTTCTACTCCTGCTTTAGCTATCACTGGTGTTGTAACTTCAGGTTTTGATTGTGACTTAATTGTTTGTGGTTCAAGTCAAAGTAAAGGGATATTTAAAATTTTTGGTAATGTTACGGGAGATATCGTTAAAAATGCATCTGTTGATGTTCTAGTAGTAAAGAATAAAGAAAAGGATAAGTAGGGAAGTCGAAGATCAACCTATTTTAATAAATAACCATCAGAATCTTTAAATTTAAAAGTAGCTATTAATAATAAATCAACAATATAACCAATTCCGAATAATCCAACAGTTAGCATCCATAATATTCCGGTTCCGATTTTTCCTGTATAAAAACGATGGATTCCTAAATAACCTAAAAAAATACATAATAGTAGAACAATTAACCAATTTTTATTTGAATATTTTCTATGAATCATAATAGACCTCCAATCTTTCTTTACTTATATTATTGTTTATTCCTAGAAAATTATGATTAACATAAAAAATTCCTCCAAAGGGAGGAACTTTTTTATTTAAACTAGTGTTTTAATAGTTCAATGAAAATTTCACTATTGTGTGGCGGTTCGTAAGTGTAGCTAGCAAAAAGTAAAGCTACCACAAAGATTAAGATAATACCGATGAAATTTAAACCACGAACAAATAGTTTTGATTTAAGAATTGCGAAGCTAAATAATTGTGCAATAATAATTGCTACGACAAAGATAATAATATCTAAATATAATTTAGCATCTAGAAAGCTTGTATATCCATAGTATAAAACGACAAGTAAAAAACAAGCTAGAACAGAACTAAATGCTTTGGCGAAGATGAAATTTTTGTTGTCATTACCGATAAAAATGTACTCAATTAATGCAAAGCCTATCATACCATAAAATATCATTTTTAAGTGTTCCCAAATTGTTTCATTAATCGGTGCAATTAATGCGATAAATTGATGATTATTAAATAATTCATAAGCATAGTGTAAGAAAATTCCTAAACCAGAAATAAATAAAATTCCAAGAAATTCCCAATAGGTTAATTTCATTTTGTCCTCCTTATAATTTATTACTATATAATATTCATGTTATATCATGGTCTATGACTAAAATGACGTGTTTAGGATAACTTTTTTATTGATTTATTAAAAAATATATCATATAATATTAATGTAAGAAGTAATCTAATAAAATCTTCGAGACAAGGTGAGATTCCTTACCGGTGGTTATAGTCCACAACGCTAATGAAATTAGCTAGTACGGTGAAATTCCGTAATCGACAGTAAAGTCTGGATGGGAGAAGGATATTTATTTTTTTTGGTATGTTTAACTACCTCTAAAAGCAACCCCTTAGAAGATTTTATAAGGGGTTTTTCTTATGAAATAAAAATGGAGGTATTTGTTATGTCAAAAACTAATAATATGACAAAAAGGTTAATTACTTTAGCTATTTTATCTGCGTTAGGCAGTGCATTAATGTGGTTTGAAATTCCGCTTATACCACCTTTTAAACTAGACGCTAGTGATTCTGCGGTACTCATTGGAGGAGTCCTATATGGTCCTTTAGGGGCTATTATCGTTGCTCTCATAAAATCAGTGGTACATTTTATTTTTATTAGTTCAGGAGATTTTGGTGTTGGCGAGTTTATCGCTTTTGTAGCTTCCATGAGCTATGTATTACCTTTTATCTTTTCTTTAAAGCTAATTAAGAAAGTTACTAATAATTCTTATATTATGAGAGTTGTTCCAGGTATTATTGGAACATTGTCTTTAACAACAATCTTGTTTTTCTTTAATATAGCGGTATCCTTTCAGTTATGGTCTTATGTTATGTTTAATGAATTTATGCCTTATAGTAAAATTGTAAATCTCTCGATATCGTTTATACCAGGAAATTTAATTAAGGGTGTAGGTTTAACAATAATCTTTTTTATCTTAAGTTTTAGATTAGATTATGTCGCGGAAAAGTTATGCGATACTGATAAACCAATGGCTATAGATAATCTCATATCTTAATAAGAGATATGAGACAAAGGAAAGCAGAAAAAGACATGAAATTTTTAAATAAAACTCATATAATTAAACTATCAGATAGAGAAACGGAGGATATATTGTGGAATGGATAGAAGCGATGAATTATGCCATTAATTATATGGAAGAACATCTGACGACAAAAATATGTGCTAGGGATATATCCGAACAAGTCTATTTATCGGAGTTTTATTTCCAAAAAGGATTTAAGATTCTTACGGGATACACGGTTGGAGAATATGTGAGAAACCGGAGGTTGACGCTAGCTGCATACGATATTCTGAAAGGAAATGAGAGTCTAATTGACATTGCTTATAAGTACCAATATGAAACTCCAGAAAGTTTTTCCAAAGCATTTCGTAGGTTCCATGGGATTAATCCAAGTCAAGTTAGCAATATGTCATATATGCTGAAACCATTTCAACGTCTGATAATTAAAATTGAAGTCGAGGGTGGTAATAAAATGAATGTTAGAGTAGAGAGAAAAGACCTGATAAAATTGTACGGTCTAGAAAAAGAGTTTAATATTGAAACATCTTATTCGGAAATTCCTATTTTTTGGGATGAATATTTTAAGGAAGACCGACAAGAATTAAAGGGTACATATGGAGTTTGTATTGATTTAGAGAAAAAAGGAATATTTCGCTACTTAATAGCTGATGATTACTTAGGACAGAAACTACCAGATAGGTTTAAAATTGTTGAGGTTCCCGAAATGGAATGGGCTATCTTTGAATGTCGTGGGCCATTACCGACGGCGTTACAAACTGTAAATACACGTATCTGGTCTGAATGGCTTCCAGGGAACGGAACCTATGAACTCGCAGCTGGAATAAACATCGAAAAGTATTCAGAGGGAGATATTAATTCTCCGGATTATCTTAGTGAAATTTGGATACCAGTTAAAAAGAAATAGTAAAAATAGTAGAGTGAGAGCTCTACTATTTTTATTTTATTTTAATGATGTATTTTAAAAAAAACTTAGCAAACTCTTTTCATTAGCAAAAAAATTATTATTATTGATAACATTTTTTAGTGTAGTATAATAGTATTGTTAGGCGAAAAAAGAGGTGATAAGATGATTAGCATGTTTAAAAAAATAGGGTGGTATATAAAACAACATTGGTTACGCTATCTTTTTGCGATTACATTTTTAAATCTAGCAAGTTTAGTTAGTGTTATACCGCCAAAATTATTAGAAAAGGGGGTTGATCAAATTGTCAATAAGACATTGACAAAAGATTCTCTGCTTCAAATAATATTATTTATGGCACTAGTAACAATAAGTGGTTATATTGTATCAATTTTATGGAACTACTTATTATTTGGTGCTTCAATGAGATTAGAATATACGATTAGAAAAAGATTTTTTCGTCACTTATTAAAAATGGATAATAAGTTTTACGAGCAAAATTATGTTGGTGACTTAATGGCAAGAGCAACAAGTGATTTAAATGCTGTTTCCATGACGGCTGGATATGGTGTACTGACAATCGTAGATGCAGTTGTGTATTTAATTTTTCTACTATTTATGATGATGTACACAATTAATTTTAAACTAACGCTTGTTGTTTTAATTCCAATTGTGTTTATTGTATTTGGAGTTAAAATTCTTGGTGATAAAATTCATCATGCTTATTCAAAAAGTCAAAATGCATTTAGTGAACTTAATAATAAAGTACTAGAATCAGTTACTGGTGTACGAGTAGTTCGTGCTTATGTACAAGAATTTGAAGAAATTAAGCGCTTAGAAACTAGTTCAAAAAATGCATATGAAAAAAATATGGGACTCGTAAAAATTAACGCTTTGTTTGATCCGTTATTTAAAACCATTTTTACGATCGCAAATACGATTGCGTATGTATTTGGAACTTACTTAGTTTTTCATCAACAATTATCACCAGGACAATTAATGTCGTTTATTATTTATTTAGGAATGTTAGGTTGGCCAATGATCGCATTAGGTGATACTGTAAATATCATGAGTAGAGGTAATGCTTCTTATGATCGAATCAACAATATTATGAATCAAAAATCAGAAATTATTGAACCTGAAAATCCGATCAATATTGGAGATAAGTTTGAGAGTATCGTATTTAATAATGTTACCTTTGCTTATGCTAATAGTGAATTTAATGCTTTAGAAAATATTAATTTTACCCTAAATTGTAGTAAAACATTAGGTATTGTAGGTAAAACTGGTGCTGGAAAGACAACTATTATAAGGCACTTATTGAAACAATATGATTTAAAAGCAGGCAATATAATGCTTAATAATCATGATATTAAGGATATAAGTACCAAAAATGTACGTAATTTTTTTGGTTACGTACCACAAGAACATATTTTATTTACGGGAACAGTAGAAAAGAATATTGCTTTTGGTAAAAAAGAGTCAAATATCGATGAGGTTAATAAAGCTGTTGATTTAGCTTCATTTAGAAAAGATATTGAGTTTCTTGATAATGGACTTGATACAGTTGTAGGGGAACAGGGGGTAATGCTCTCTGGAGGACAAAAACAACGACTTTCAATTGCCCGAGCATTTGTTACTAACCCTGAGGTTCTCATATTAGATGATTCTTTATCAGCTGTAGATGGGACAACTGAGAAAGAAATATTAGGAAATATTAAGAAATTACGCGCTGATAAAACAACGATAATTGTTGCTCATCGTTTGTCTGCGGTAGAGCATGCTGATGAAATAATTGTCTTAGATGACGGTAAGATAATTGAGCGCGGAAATCATGCACAGTTAATGAGTTTAAATGGGTGGTATTCAAAACAATATATCCATCAACAAATGACTAAAAATAGGGGTGATAATTAATGACATTTGTAAGAATATGGAAATATGCTAGTAAATATAAGAAACTGGTATTCCTTTCTTTAGGTGCGCTTATAGTCGCCATTGGAATCGAGTTAATTATTCCTTTGTTTTTTAAGTCAATTATTGATGACCACTTAGTAGGAATTGAAAAGCCATGGTATATTGTGGATAAGTCTGTGGAAAATTCTGTGGAATACAACGGAAGCTACTATGCGCAAGCACGTAATATCGATGATAGTGAAAAGTGGATAACTCAAAATAATGAAGTCAGAATCTTTTTATTAAAAAACAATTTCTATTTTGTAGATGAATATGTCAAAGCTGGTTCAAGAGTTCTTAAAGATGGAAAACTAGAGGTTGTTGATCAAGATAGTAATTTAATTACTTATGAAGTTGATAAATTAGCTACAAACGATTTATTAGCTTTTTATCAACCAGCAATAAATCCGATTGCCATATTAATTATGGGTTATGTAATTTTAAATGTTGTCGCAATCTTTATTGTATATTTATATCGAATAAGTTTCTTTAAGTTGGGAAATAAAGTAACTTATGATATTAGAAAAGAAGCTTTCGAAAAACTGCAAAAATTACATATATCCTACTATGATAAAATGCCTGCAGGTAAAATTGTTGCGCGTGTAACAAATGATACACAAACAATTGTGGATTTATTCTCGAGAACATTAATCGTATTTATTAGCGCTATTATTTATGTGGTGGGAATATATTTCAGTTTATTCTTCTTAAATACACGTTTAGCTACTTACAGTTTAATTTTATTACCAATTATATTAATATGGGGAAGTTTATATCGCAAAAGAGCTAAAAAGTATAATCGTGTTATAAGAAGTGAGAACTCTGAGATAAACGCTTATATAAATCAATCGATAAAAGGAATGGAAGTTATCCAAGCTTTTAGCCGTGAAGATTTAAGTTATGAAGAATTTCAGTATCATAATAAACGTTATTTAACATACAGAACAAAGATGTTGAAATTAAACGCTTCTTTATCAGGTAACTTAGTTAGGACTTTACAACGTTTAATTTATGCGGTAATCTTGTTATATTTTGGTTGGAGTGCTCTAGGTATTCAAAATGTAGTAGAAGTTGGAATTGTGTATGCCTTTATTGAGTATATGAACCGATTGATTAATCCAATCAATCAAGTTTTTGGAAACATTGATATTTTTGAGCAATCAATCGTATCGTGTGATCGTGTCTTTTATTTACTAGATCAAGATGAAGTAGGACTTCATGATGATAATGTTGAGCGCTTTAAAGGAAATATTGAATTCAAAAACTTAAATTTTGCTTATGAAGAAGGAAACTATGTTTTAAAAGATATAAACTTTAAAGTTGACTCTGGTGATACCATTGCTTTAGTAGGTCATACAGGAAGTGGTAAAAGTTCGATGATGAATGTTATGCTAAGATATTATGATTTTACTGAAGGCGAAATTCTTATTGATGGTGTAGATATCAGAGAATATACTAAACAATCGTTTAGAAAGCATGTAGGAATAGTTCTTCAAGATCCAGTGTTATTTACCGGTACAATAGCTTCAAACATTAGATTAAATGATGATGCGATTACTGATGAAATGATCGAGGATGCCTTGAGAAAAATAGGTGCGGAGAGATTTATTGAACGTTTTTCAAAAGGAATACATGAAAAAGTACTTGATATGGGTTCTAATTTTTCAACTGGTGAAAGACAATTAATCTCATTTGCGAGGGCATTAATTTATGACCCAGCAGTATTAGTGCTTGATGAAGCAACAGCTAATATTGATACGGAAACTGAACAATTAATTCAAAAAGCATTATCGGTTGTAAAACAAGATCGTACGACTTTCATAATTGCCCACCGCCTTTCTACGATTAAGGATGCAAAACTCATCCTTGTATTAGATAGGGGGCAAATAGTTGAAAGAGGAAACCATGATGAATTAATGGCATTAAAAGGAACATATTATAATATGTATCAGTCACAATTACATCAAATTTAAAATTAGAGTTGAATGTTAAGAAAAAAAAGCATATAATGTTGTTGTAGGCAAAAAAGTAAATAATGATTTTTAGGTGCTTATAGCTTAATAGGGAATCAGGAAAACCTGAGCTGTCCCAGCAACTGTAAGTGAGTACGAAAGGATAATAACCACTGCGAAAGCGGGAAGGTATCTGATTAGGGTGATTCACGAGCCAGTAGACCTGCCTAATTTTCAAATCTACAATTTCTCCTGGGAATGGGAAAAGTGTATGATAAGCAGATATTTATCTGTATTTTGCATATCATAAACTATAACCTCATTCTTAATTGAATGAGGTTTTTTATATCCAGGGACTATCTTGCTTATAATATAATTAGGAGGAAAAGATATGTTCAAAAACAAAAAGATACTAATTACCTTAGTATCAAGTATTATTGTTGTAGCACTAGCTATAGGTTTAATTTTGATTTACAAAGATTATTTAAACAAACAAGTAGAAGAAGGAGACAAAACAGTAACAGTTTATGTAATTAACGATCACGGTGATGAAAAATATACCAAAACTTATAGTTTTAATACGGACTATAAATTTTTAGGGGAATTGTTACTTGCGAAAATGGATGTTAAAGTACAAAATGATGGTTATGGTAACTACTTAACAGAGGTTAACGGAATGAAAGCTAATACTAATAATCAAGAATGGTGGAAAATCTTAATTAATGGGGAAATGGGTGATTATGGTATGGATGAACAACCGATAAAAGATGGTGATGAGATTACCCTAGAGTTCAATATAGGATATTATTAATAAGATGAGTGGAAGCAATCTTGTAAAAAAAATTGTTTTACTAGCATTTTGCTCGTCAATAATTTTTGTTGGTAAATTTGCCTTAGTTCATCTTCCGAATATTGAGGTTGTGACCTTTCTGCTAATTGTTTTTACGTTAGTCTTTAAACTAAAAGAAGTTTTACTTATTTCAACAGTATATACTATTGTGGAATTATTAATCTGGGGTGTATCAGAACAACTATATATTTGGACTGTAATTGTATTAATAACAGCATTGTTTAGAAATGTATTTAAAGAGAATTTTCTTTTATGGTCTATTTTATCAGGTTTCTTTGGGATTACCTTCGGATTAATGTGTGCTCTACCAATCTATTTATTAACAGATAAAACTGTTACAATCGCATACTTATGGGCAAATATTCCTTATGATGTGATTCATATGGTAAGTAATTATATGATTATGTTATTATTAGGTGAAATCGTCTATAAGAAACTAAAACAGTTGTTAGCTGGGTATTATAATTAATGGAGGTTAAAAATGAGTATTTATACAAAAAATGGGGATAGTGGTAAAACAAGTTTGCTTAGTAAAAGGGTCCGTAAATCTGATTATCGAATTGAGTTAAATGGACAAATTGATGAGTTAATGGTAATGTTGGCATTTTTAATTGAAGATCTTAAAGAAAATGATGAGTTTGTTAACAGTCTTAAATTGGTCTATAAAAATTTATTTAAGATAACATCTATGATTGCTGATGTTAATAAGCAAATGAATTTAGAGCTTGACACTCAAGAGGTAAATAAATTAGAAACAGAAATTGATGAAATGTCATTATCATTACCTAAATTAAAACATTTTATTTATTATACAGGAAGTTATAAATCAATGAAGTGTCAAGAAATAAGGGCCAAAGTTAGAAGCGTTGAAAGAACTGCGGTTAGATTATTTGATGTAGAAGGTATTGATAATAATATCTTAACTTATATAAATCGACTATCAGATTACTTTTATACTTTAGGACGTTATGTAAATCTATTAGAGGGTTATGAAGAAGAAATAATTAAATTATAATGTTGTAATTGGTTTTAATAATTATTAACACAAAAAGACCATCTTATGGATGGCCTTTTTTGTATTTAGGGGCTGTTGAAACAGCCCCACCTTTTTCTTTATAGATTCAGTAAAGCTTATCGTGTTAAATATTGATATAAAAACTCCTTTTGATATAATTGAAATTACAGTCCGCCAACTGCCATCAGTTAATCAAAAGGATAGTCTATTTAGCTTAATCCTCTTATCATATTTGTTTATCATTATATTTGATGATGATCCCATTATAAGAATCAAGCATTTATGATACTTTTTATTTTATATAGTATAGGAACAACAATTAATTGAAAGCATATCTTATTTAGAACCTAGACATTACTGTTCCAGCTACATATAGAACAACAAAAACCCATGAAATTGATAAAAAAGCAATTATGGTAACGATAATGTTTGTCATAGATTTGTTTTTGATTAAATAGATAAGTGCTATTGTTATTGTGATAGGTATAAAAATAAACATAAGAAAGTAAATAGTTAAAAAAGAATTTACTAAAAGATCTGTGTTATTATCTGGATTTATCTGCGTAGCAATTATCACCCCTATTAGAAATAAGATATACAGTATAATTGTTAATAAGATATTAATATTATTTTTCATTAGTATAAATCCCCCTTATATCATTCAAATAATGGAACTGGACCTATTTTCCCTCTTAAATCAATAATTTCATAGTCTGGTACACTAATTGGAGTGGTCCTATTGGTATATGCATAGAAGTCATGATTATGATAGATAAAGTCGGTGTAATAATCAAAATAAATAATATAGCGTAAGTAAGAGTAATTAAATAGAATGTATTTTGTTATCCCTTTTTCAATTAACTTCGATTTTACTTCTTGTGCTAACCATGAATCTGACTTAGAAGATAAATTGCTAATACCTTCTGCAAAATCCCTACCAACATTATTATTGAATAAATCCATATCCTTATGAATAGTTGGATTGTTATTATAATCTTCATGAGCTGTTGCGAATTTTTTTGCTAAGCTTACATTCATTTTTTTTACCATAAGAACATTCCAGTATGCATGTAAAAAAGCATTTGCGATACTACCATCAGATGTTTTACTATACAATTCATTTGTTTTACTTAGCGCAGTATTTGAGGCTTTTATCCAAGAAGGAACATAAAATGGATATTGAATCATTAAAGAAATTTCACTGCCCGTTAGAGTTCTACCGAAAATATTATATTGGTCACCATCATAATAGGACTGTATACTAAATTCATCATTAAACTCACTATGTTTTTCATGATAGTTTTTAGTTCCAATAGTTATTAACAATTCAGTAAATAAAGTATGATCTCCATTTGAACGTGAATAAGCATATTCAACGTCATTGATACTTAAATACATTTCGTTTACATTATATGTCTTGTCAATAACGTAAATATCATCACCTTTCATAACGTTTAGGTCATCATCAGCACTAACCGTAACTGATGAAAGAAATAAAATTAAGAATACAAATAAAATTCCCGTGTACTTTTTCATACATATCTCCTCTATTATTTTTGTTACTTATATGTTTGTATAAGTAATAAGTTAATTATATATGAAAGGGATCAAGTATTTTGTCGAAATTTGTAGAAATATAAATATTGTTTATCCATTTATTAGTCATTGACATTAAGTTAGGATAATTGTTATAATCAAATTCCTTGATTAAGCAATTAATTCGACAAAAAAGCCAAAAAACTAATTGACAAGAAAACGTAAATTTGATATTATGAATAAGCGTGATTTA
>CALFRW010000176.1 GCA_937919135.1 uncultured Haloplasmataceae bacterium | reverse complement strand
TATCTTAAAATAGAGGTGATAAAATGAAAGCAGTTGTTTTAGATGGTTATACTTTAAATCCTGGTGATTTATCTTGGGATAGTCTTGCGGAACTCGTGGATTTAAAAGTATATGATCGAACAAAAAATGAGAAAATCCTTGAGCGGATTGGTGACTCCGAGATTGTGATCACGAATAAAACTCCGATCTCACAGGAAATAATTAAAAAGGCACCTAATATTAAATATATTGGTGTTCTAGCAACAGGTTTTAATATTGTTGATGTAAAGGCAGCAAGAAAAAGAAATATACCAGTTACTAATGTACCAAGTTATTCAACTAATTCTGTCAGTCAATTAGTATTTGCATTTATTTTAGAAATTTGTCATCATGTTGGAAGCCATACAGTAGCTATTAAAAATGGACAATGGACTAAGTCACCAGATTTTAGTTTTTGGAATTATCCCTTAATCGAATTAACCAATAAAACACTAGGTATTATTGGTTTTGGTAGTATTGGACAAAAGGTTGCTAATATTGCCCAAAGTTTTGGTATGAAAGTAATTGTTTATAATAGAACGATTAAAAAAGAATTTGAAAATGAATTGTTAAAATTTGTAAGTTTAAATGAGCTTTATAATGAAGCAGATATAATTACTTTACATGTACCGTTAACGGATACTACTAAAGCAATGATTAATAAAACCTCAATTAGTTTAATGAAAGATAATGTTATTTTAATTAATACCGCTCGAGGAGGATTAATTGATGAATCCGATTTATATGATGCATTAGAGAGTGGTAAGATTTCAGCATGTGGTGTCGATGTATCAGTTAATGAGCCAATTAAAGCTAATAGTCCGCTTTTAATAGCAAAAAATATTTTTATTACTCCACATATTGCTTGGGCAACAAAGGAAGCAAGAATTAGATTAATGGATATCGCAGTTAATAATGTCAGATTATTTTTAAAAAATCAAATCCAGAATGTGGTTAATTAAGAATAATAAAAAAGTAGTTTAATACTATATGTTTATCGTTTTCTTGAATGCGATTTAATTGATTGAGGGGTGTACTATTAAAATTACGATAAAGCGCTTAAAAATTATTTTTGTGATAATAAACTTACATTTTATATATTTTACTTTCTTTTATAATAAGTACAAAAAACTGGATAGCTATGAACTTGATAGTTTTTCTGATGTGATAAAATTTGTTGACGAAGATAAAAATGTAGCGATTGAAATTAATAATTTCTTAAACGTTAGAAGTGATATAAGATACATCTGCCTTGGAAAAGAAAAGGACGCTAATGTTTTAAGTGATAAATATCTAACGATTTGTAGTTACAATAAGGAAGAAAAATGCGTCATAAAGGATATTTTTTACCTTGATAAGGGGGTATTATTTACTAATAGTAAATATTATCAAATCTATAATTATCAGGAATTAGTAAAATATCTCGATAATTATACAAACTCATATTGTAATGTTGTTGATGCATATAAATATGATAATTTTAATAAGTTTTATAAGGATAATATATTGTCAATTAGAATCTATTATTATAATCAAGAAAGATCATTAGATCTTGATAAGTCTTATGAGTTGATAAAGAAACTAGAAATGTCCCTCATGATGTAATCTTGCCCGATTTAGAGGTTTTACCGGTAAATTATAAAATAGTCATAGCTTTTAAGAATAATCGAACTATAATCTATGACTATAATGGCGTTATTTCTATTGAAAACGAAGGCGAAAGTTGTACAAAATATTATATTCGTAGATCAAAGTATAGCGATGAAATTGGAATTTTATTAAATAATTTGATTAATGGATAAACAAGATTGATTTCAATCTTGTTTTTAGCTATTATAAAAATAGATAAATTTTATTAAGGTGAGGATTATGAAAATAGTTATCGCGAGTGATGCTTTTAAAGGCTGTATGTCGTCTAATGAAGTTAATAATAATATTGAAAAAGGTATTAAAAATGCCCTTCAGGATGCAGAGATTGTTAAAATTCCACTTGCTGATGGTGGGGAAGGTACTGTTAAAGCATTAATAGAAGGATGTGGTGGAGAATATATTGAAGTTATGGTTCGCGATCCTTTAATGCGAAAAGTTAAGGCTCAATATGGAATATTAGCTGATCAAACCGCAGTAATTGAAATCGCAGAATGTGTTGGGTTGACTTTATTATCAGAAACAGAACGTAATCCATTATTTACGACAACTTATGGTGTGGGTGAGATGATTAAAGATGCGATTAATAAAGGCTCGCGTAATTTTATTATTGGTATTGGTGGTAGTGCTACTAATGATTGTGGTATGGGAATGTTAGAAGCTTTAGGTTATGAGTTTTTTGATGCAAAGAGAAATAAGTTAAAAGGGATAGGTAAATCTTTAAATTTAGTAAAGTATATGGATGATTCTAAAAAAGAAGAAAAATTAACTGAATGTAAATTTAGTGTATTATGTGATGTAAATAATCCATTATATGGGGAAAATGGTGCTGCATATGTTTATGCAAAACAAAAGGGTGCTGATGATAATGTTATTGCTTATTTAGATAAAGGATTAAGGAATTTTGCATCATTTGTGGATAAAACAATGAGTAAAGATATTAAAAATCTCGCAGGAGCAGGAGCTGCAGGAGGATTAGGTGGAGGTTTATCTGCTTTTTTAAAGGGAGAACTTTTATCGGGAATTGAGGTTATCTTTAAACAACTGGAAATTGAAAAAGTAGTGAAAGATGCAAATTATATCGTAACAGGTGAAGGTAAAATTGATATCCAATCGGTTATGGGTAAAGTTTTAACAGGGATTGGTAAATTAGGAAAGCAATATAATATACCTGTGATTGGCATATGTGGTAGTTTAGGAGCTGGAATCGATAAACTTCATGAAATGGGGATTAGCGCTATGTTTTCAATAATCAATTCTCCGCTTGATTTAGAAACAGCTATGGATAAGAAAAATGCCGGTAAATTACTTGAGGCAACAGTAAGAGAAATATTTATGTTAATAGATACAATAACAAAAAAGAACTTATCTCACTGATAAGTTCTTTTTTAGTAGTAATTAAATATTATTTAAAGCTTGTGTTAAATCATCGATAATATCTATAGCATCTTCTAAGCCAACGGATAGGCGAATTAGTTCATCTGAAATTCCCGCTTTTTGACGTTCCTCTTTAGTATACGGAGAATGTGTCATACTAGCTGGATGCTGGATTAGTGTTTCCAGGTCACCTAGAGAAACAGCTAATTTACATAATTTAGTTGAATTAATTAGGTTTTTACCTTCTTCAAGTCCCCCTTTTAATTCAAAGGAGATAATTGCCCCTGGTGCTTTCATTTGTTTTTTTGCTAGGTCGTATTGCGGATGTGATTTTAATCCTGGATAATAAACATGTTTAATTTTAGGATGTTTTTCTAAAAACTCAGCTACCTTTTGAGCATTATCACAATGTTTTTCCATCCGCAGTGGTAATGTCTTCATCCCTCTAATTACTAAGAAAGAATCGAAAGGACTCATTACCGCACCAGTCATATCTTTAAGTCCAACATAACGAATATCATTTAATAGTTCGTTATTAGTACAAATAAATCCACAAATAACATCACCATGGCCATTAAGATATTTAGTACCTGAATGGATTACGATATCAGCACCTAAATCTAATGGTCTTGTTAAATATGGGGTCGCAAATGTATTATCTACCATAAGGTAAGCATTATTTTCTTTCGCAATCGCTGCCATAGCACTAATATCAACTAGTTTTAATGACGGATTAGTTGGTGATTCACAATAAATTAATTTAGTATTGGATTTTACTGCCTTTCTGACATTTTCTGGATTACTGGCATCGACAAATGTTACTTCGATGCCAAAACGTGATAATCCATGAGTAAAATATGCGAAAGTACACCCATATAAATTATTATCACTGACAATATGGTCACCTTGACTTAATAATGTCCATATTGGAGTGGTGATTGCACCAATTCCTGATGATGTAGCAATACAACCATCAGCATTCTCTAAAGCTGCTAATTTATCTTCTAATACCTTTGTCGTTGGATTTCCTAATCGTGTATAGATATATCCTTCTTCTTCTAAAGTGAATCTTCTACCACCTTGCTCTGCATTATCAAACACAAAAGTAGAGGTTTGATAGATCGGTGTTGCTAGTGTTCCATGTGTATTATGATCATGCCCTGAATGAATTGCTTTAGTAGAAAAACCTTTGTATTTCATTTTTATCCCTCCTACTTGTATGATATCATGTGTTGGAAGCGGTTTCAATAATCTTTTTATTTTTATTTTACGACAAAATACCATTTTTAAACTGTTAAGCAATATGTTATAATGTGTGTATTGCAGGATAAGATAAAGTGAGGGATTAGTCATGAAAAAGGTTAATCTAAAACTATTAATAAAGCAAAGTAATATAAAATATCAAAAAGATTTAGCATTATATTTTGTTTTAAATACCATCTCAATGTTAGATGTCTTTTCAATTAAACAATATCGTGATGAAATGGAACTAAGGAAATATTTAGAAAAAATTACTAATAATGCTGTTTTTACCTTTTACGATATTATACAGCTTACTTATTTACTTAAACCCAGTGTAGCTAAAGTGTTGATTGCTGAACTTCCACAACAATCTGAAAATATTTACTTAAATGAAGTTTTAAAGGCTTTAAATAATAAGGCTAATAATTTTTTACTAGAAGACCACGTTATAGAGGAAGTTGAAAATGTCAATATAAACCTTGCAGATTTAGGGATTGGTTTGTATAAGGAGTTACGCTTTAAAAGTAGTAATGCTCAAATTAATGATGATATCATTTGGCAAGCGATTAAAGAAGATAATATCCAAATGATCAAGGCCTTTTATACAAATGGTGAACTTAATATTGAAGCGCGAAATTATTATAATGAGACTTTACTTCATTTAGCTACATATGAAAATTCACAAAAGATTTTATATTTGCTTATTGAATTAGGTTTATCAATGGATGAAACAAGTGATGAGTTAAAGACACCACTTCATGTAGCGATGTATCAAAATGCAGTTTTATGTGCCAAGTCGCTTATTGAACTAGGGGCAAACGTTAATTTAAAAGACATTTATGGAAATACACCACTTCATATCGCCTGTTATAATCAAAACTTTGATATGATAAAACTTCTGGTGTTAAATAAGGCAATAATTGATACAAAAAATAAAAATGAGGAAACACCTTTATCCCTTGCGATTAGACTAGATAATGTTGAAATAATCGCTTATTTTTTAAAACAAGATCAAAGTTTAATCAAGGGTAAAAATGGTAATTTACTTTATTTTTGGGTCGCTTCTTTTAATGCGACTAAAGCTTTTTATTATTTAAAAAAGCTCGGGTTAAATCCTAATATTAAAGATGAAAGTGGTTTTACACCGCTTCATGTTGCGACATATGGAAACAATATAGAAATTACGAGATTACTTATTGGTGAAGGGTTAAAAATCAATGAAACAAACAATAATGGTGTAACACCAATACATCATGCTGTATTAACTAATTCTTGTGAATTAGTCGAATTACTTATTAATTTAGGAGCAAATGTTAATGTCGAAACTGGAGAGAAAATAACACCACTACATCTTGCGGTTGAGAAAGAAAGTTTTGAAATCGTAAGCTTATTGCTTAAACATGGTGCTAAAATAAATGTTAAAACGAAACAGTATTTAACACCGTTTTATTATGCTATTTTTACGGGCAATATAAAATTAATAAAATATTTAATTACTCAAGGTGCTGATATTAACTTAGGCTCAGATGATAACCATGCACTACCAATTCATGAAACAGCTTATTTAGGGCAATATGAAATTGCTGAAATATTAATCGATAAGGGTACAAATATTAATGCTCAATCAAAATCAGGGATAACACCAATTCATAATGCAGTTATCTATAATAAAATTGATTTAGTTAAGTTGTTTATTGAATCTGGTGCTGATATTGAGTTAAGTAATGAGACTAATGTTACACCACTACAAACAGCAGCCAGAAGTGGTTTTACTGAGATTACCCAGTTATTAATTGAAAATGGTGCAAATATTGAAACTCATACTAAAAAAGGAATTACTCCTTTAATGAGTGCAGTAAGTAGTAACCAAATCGAAACAGCCACAATATTACTTAAAAATGGCGCGATAGTTAATGTTAAAAATAAATTAAAGCGTTATTCACTTCATTATGCTGTTATTATTGGCAATTATTCTCTTGTTAAAATGTTAATTGATTATGGGGCTGATGTTACAGTAAAAGCTGAAAAGGGATTAACTCCGCTTCATTTTGCGGTAAAATATAATTATCCGGAAATTGTCAATTTGTTGTTAGATGCAAATGCGAATATTCATGAAAGAGGAAACCTTGCTTGTTTATTTATGACGCCGATAGTAATGGCTCGAGTTACTGGAAAAGGTGAGTGTATTAAATTATTTAAAGAACAAGCTAAGTATAACCTATTTTTAAGTGAGATTTTACCTCTATTATTAACACTATCTCCGATAATGATTGCTTTTATCCTATTATTACTCGCATTTATTTTTAATAGGTGAAATATGAAAAAAGGATTAATTATTTCTGATACCCATATGCCAAGGTGTAGTAAAACGATTCCCCCTGTTTTAAGTAAATATCTTAGTGAGGTTGAGATAATAATTCATGCTGGTGATTTTCAGACATATGATGTATACGAAAATTTTAAAACATATAAAGAAATAATCGCGGTGTATGGAAATAATGATGATAAACGTTTAAAACAAGAACTTAAGGACAAATGTATTTTTACAATTGAGAAGATTAGGATTGGTTTATACCATGGCTGTGGTGTATTAAGTAAAGCTAAAATTTCATTATCGAAGACGATGTCAGTTTTTAAGGATGAAGCATTAGATTTGATTATATTTGGACATTCGCATAAACCATTTTTAAAAAGGGTTAATAATACTACTTATTTTAACCCTGGTTCTCCGACGAATAAACGGTTAGAGAAGTTTTATTCATTCGGTTTATTAACGGTTGCTGATAATGACTTCACTTTAAAACATATATTTTATGAACATAAAAATGGATAAAAATTTCCATTTTTTTAATTTAATACCTTGACAGATTAGGTATTATTGACATATAATCTATACATAAACAGATTAGGTATTAAGGAGGATAAAATGGAAGCTAAAATTAAACAATATGTAGATTATCAGTTTCGCTTTGATAAACGCGAAGATTTAGCTGAGACAAAAGAAGAAATAATAGCGAATTTAATTGATCGTTACCATGAATATCTAAATGAAGGGAGTACTCCTGAAGCAGCATATATTGAAGCGATAAAATCAGTAGGTGATTTTACTAATAACCCCGTTAATGATATTCCTAATGAGTATAGTATAAAACCATCAGTTCCTGATATTTTATTGTTATGTAGTACGATATTAAGTATCTTCGGTTTACTAATATATTTATTTAGTAATATTACGGGAACAATAATTACGGTAATTAGTATTTTATTGTTTAGTAGTTCCGCTTATTATTTATACTCGTATTCGCAGTATGTTAGAAAAGAAGAAATGAATATTGAAAAACATCATTTATTGCTTACAAAAATTTTTAGATATTTAAAAACCAATTTTATCTTTTGGGCACTAAGTTTATCAATGATTATGGCAGCTTTAGTAATGCGCATATTAAGTACTTTATTGCTAATTGATTTTTCGATTAATGATATTAGGAGTTATTTCTTGTTGTATTTAATATTTTTTATTATCGCACTTATCGCCTTTATGTTAATTTTTAGAAATATTTATCAGCGTTTAATGTCCCATTATTATTTATTAACAGGAACAACTTATTTAAAGGGAAAGATAAGAGAAAGTTATGAGTTCTTATTTGGTAAAGCTGAAGAAAAGGGTAATATATTTTTGCATCGTAATTTCCTGCCTATTACAGCGCTGATTATAATACTCATCCAGTTATGTCTTAGTATGAGTTATGGTAAGAATTATATCAATTATCTTGGAGATATAAATTGGTATGCTTATAATCGCGAATTTTATATTGTCTTTCTTTTTAATAAACTATTTAATGGTCAATTTTTTATTGTAATCTTACCAATTTTATCAATAATATTAAATATTACTATTATTATACTAATGATTATCAAAAAAAATATCAAAGAATGGTTACAAATTGGTAGTTTTTATTTATGGTTTATTTGTACTTTGGCGTTATATAGTTTTTCTCGTGATGAATTAAGTAATACAGTTCTTAATTATTCCCTTATAATGACTCTTGTCTTTACTTCTATTTTAACTATAAGGCAAATTATCAAAAGGAAATCGAATGGAATTAGTAGGTGACGTTTTAAGAGGGCATACTGATACGATTATTTTGTCATTGTTAGAAAGGAAGGACTCATATGGTTATGAGATTAACAGTACGATTACTAAAACTACTAACAAAAGGTTTACCTTAACAGAAGCAACTCTTTATACCGCATTTAAACGTTTAGAAAAAGGTGGTTATATTACATCTTATTGGCAAGAAGGATTAAATCAAACCCGCAGAAAATACTATAGTTTAACGGAATCTGGTAAAGAGTATCTACAAATTAAGCGAAAAACTTGGAAAAACGCTTCCGAAATCTTAAAAATCTTAATATTTTAGCTAAAAAAAACCGAAGTTATTCGGTTTTTTGTTTTAGATATGCATCAATTGATTGAGCAGCTTTTTTACCTGCTCCCATAGCTAGAATTACTGTAGCTGCACCAGTTACTGCATCACCTCCCGCATAGACTCCTTCCCTAGTAGTAGCCATAGCTTCATTTACTACTAAGCAACCCCATTTGTTTGTTTCAATTCCAGGGGTTGTTTGTCTAATTAGTGGATTAGGAGAGGTACCAATGGAGATAATTACAGTGTCAACTTGAATTTGGTGATTAGAGTTTGGTATTGTTTCAGGTTTTCTTCGTCCTGATGCATCTTTATCCCCTAATTTCATTTCGACACATTCAATTGCTTGGACTTCATTATTATTATCACCAATAATTTTTACTGGATTAGTTAGTAGTTTAAAAATAATGCCTTCTTCTTTGGCGTGATGTACTTCTTCAATTCGAGCTGGTAGTTCTTCTTCCCCTCGTCGATAGATAATATAAACTTTTTCAGCTCCTAATCTTTTAGCGCTTCTTGCAGCATCCATGGCAACATTGCCACCACCGATTACAGCTACTGCTTTACTCTTTCTTATAGGTGTATCATATTCTGGAAGATAAGCTTTCATCAGATTTATTCTTGTTAAGTACTCATTAGCAGAATAAACACCAATTAAAGATTCTCCTTCAATTCCCATGAAGTTTGGTGTTCCAGCGCCTGTACCTACGAAAAAAGCTTTGTAACCCTGTTCTTTTAACTCGTCAATTGTTATTACTTTTCCAATTACCATGTTTGTTTTTATTTTTACGCCCATAGCTTTTAGGTTATCAATTTCTTTTTGGACAATTTTTTTTGGTAAACGGAATTCAGGAATTCCATATACTAATACTCCTCCTGGAGTATGAAATGCCTCAAAGATTGTTACTTCATAACCTGATTTGGCTAAATCCGATGCACAAGCTAAACCACTAGGACCAGAACCAATAATGGCGACCTTTGTGCCATTAGTTAGCGGTTTTTTAGGTTCATCGTGACTGTTATTTAGATGATAATCAGCTACAAAGCGTTCTAATCTGCCAATACCTACAGGTTCACCTTTAATACCACGAACACATGAAGCCTCGCATTGTGCTTCTTGGGGACAAACTCGACCGCATACAGCTGGTAAGAGGTTTGTCTCAGTGATTGTATTATAGGCTTTATCAAAGTCTTTATTAATTACATGTTGAATAAACTGCGGAATATTGACTGAAACAGGACAGCCGGAAATACAGGGTTTATGCTTACAGTTTAAACAGCGCAGAGCTTCTTCAATTGCCATATCTACCGTATATCCTAAAGAAACCTCTTTGAAATTTTGCTTTCTTATATTAGGATCCTGTTCAGGAATGGCAACTTTTTTTAATGACATATTAGGCATCCTTATTCCCCCATAATAACCGACACTCATGTGTCCTAGTTTCATCTTCGTGATGTTTATAAAAACGATTCCTAATCATTAATTCATCAAAGTCTACTTGATGCCCATCAAAATCAGGTCCATCGACACAAGCAAATTTAATTTCGTTATTGACGCTTACCCTACATCCGCCGCACATTCCAGTTCCATCGATCATTATCGGATTTAGGCTGACGATTGTTTTGATATTATATGGTTTTGTCACAAGTGTAACATATTTCATCATTACAACTGGACCAATAGCAATTACTAAATCATATTTATTACCGTTATCGATTAAACGTTGTAAAACATTCGTGACTAAGCCTTTTTCTTTATAACTTCCGTCATCAGTACAGATATATAAGTTATTACATACTTGCTTAAATTCTTCTTCTAATATCACAAAGTCTTTATTTCTAAAACCAGCGATTACATCAACTTCGACACCTTTATTAAACAAGGTTTTAGCTTGTGGAAAGGCGATTGCACATCCAACCCCTCCTCCAACAACAGCTACTTTTTTGGCATCATTATAATGAGTGGGGACTCCAAGCGGACCGACAAAGTCAAGAATTTCTTCACCCACATTTAAGCTCGCTAGTAGTTTAGTTGAATAACCAACAGCTTGAAAAATAATAGTTACAGTGCCTTTGTCACGATTAAAATCTGCGATTGTTAAGGGAATACGCTCTCCATACTCATCCACGCGGAAAATAATAAATTGTCCTGCTTCTGCTTTCTTAGCGATATGAGGTGCATATATCTCTAATAAGGTAACATGCTGATTTAAACCTTTTTTTCTTACGATTTTGAACATTTTCTCACCCTTTACTTCTGATTATTTGACATTTTAATTATAACATAACTTATTATATAACGATAATGGTTTATTAAAACATATATATAAAGTTGCAAAATTGTGATAAAATGATTATAAAATATCTATTAATTAATAATAGCTAATTTGAGGTGAAAAATGGGAGAACATTTGATGGCATTATCAGCAATATTTCCAATTATTTTACAAAATGGCGGTAGTGAAATTTTGTTACATCGTAGAAAAAATACAGGTTATTATGATGGAAAATGGGATTTTGCAGCTAGTGGACATGTCGATTTTGGAGAAACAGCGACAATGGCAGTTGTTAGAGAATGTAAAGAAGAGCTAGGAATTGATGTGCAAATGAGGGATTTAGCTTTTGTTCATTTATCTCATCGAATTAATGACAAAGGCGGAAGGACGTATTATGATCTCTATTTTGTCGTTCAAAAATATAGTGATTTACCAAAAATTATGGAACCAGATAAATGTTCTGAACTTAGGTGGTAAAAACTACTCTTGATTATATTCGAGAAAACATGCTTAATAGCGAAGTGATTGAAAAAATTACATAAAGTCATTGTCAGGTTTTACCAAGATATAAATGTTTATATGTATGATTATGATTTATCATTAATGATACTTGTATTATGAAGAAGGATTTGTGATTTGTATGAAAAGAGGGTGGACTTAATGCTTATTGAAAAAGCTTTCTCTTTAAAAAATAGTTTAGAAGATAAGGTAGTTCTTTTAACGGGTGCAGGTGGTGGCATAGGTTTTGAAACTGCCAAAGCATTAATTTATCTAGGAGCAAAAGTTATCATAGCTGAAGTTGATAAGGCTAAATATTTAGTTAATAAATTTGGTAATTTTAGCGCTGATTTTTATGAAATAGATTTATCTGATGAAAAACAAATAGATAATATGGTTTCATATATTAAGAAAGAGTATGGATGTCCAGATGTTATATTTAATAATGCGACGATAACTCCGATAGGAAGAGTAGAAGCAGTACCTATTTCGGATTGGGATAAGAGTTATGCGGTTAATTTTAGGGCTCCTTTACGATTAACACAATTATTTTTACCATTAATGAAACAAAGAAATAAGGGAACAATCGTTTTTGTATCTTCATCTGGATCAGCACCTTATCTCGGAGCATATGAAGTATTCAAAACAAGTCAGGTTGAATTATGTAATACTTTATTTGGAGAATTGGAAAACACCGATATAAAGGTGTATTCTATAGGTCCAGGACTAGTAAAAACGGAAACAGCAATGAGAGGAATAGATAAAATTTCATCACAAATGGGAATGACCGCAGCTGAATTTTATCAAATGAATGAAAATCACATAATCGATATTGAAGAAGCAGCAACGGGTTTTGCTTTGTCGGTTTTAATGGCTGACCGCTATAACGGTCAGGAAATTGGTTCGATGCAGGTTCTGTTAGATGCTGGGTTTGTACCTTCATCAGATAATAGAAACACTGAAGAAAACGACTACCAAGAGATTATTCCAATAGTGCTAAATGTGATAAAGGTTTATCGTGAGCAGTATTTGGGTTGGAAAAAAAGAAATATTTTTGAACGTCAATGGGTATTAAGAGATTTTAAAAAAAATGTTGGGTGTTCCGCTGATGAGTTTCTTAACATTATGGAAACTATGACACTTGATATAAATGGTATAGATCTAAAGCAGCATGCAAATTACTTTAAAAAATTAATGCTTTATTATGAGAGGCAGTATAAATTACTTCAAAGATTTGAGAAAGAACCAAAAAAATTACAGGAATTCTCAATCATATTACAATCGTATATTAAGGATTTACAAATAATATGTGATTGTTTGTTTTGAGATACCGTTTAGAAAGACAAAGCTTTTAGGAGAGTATAATGACAAAGATAAAAATTAACCTATCTGATTATGAAAGTAAGTTTGTTATTAATAATATGTACCCTTTGTACTTACATGATCTAGCGGAAATAAGAAATGAATATCCTAATCAGTATGGCGTTTTTGATGATAATAATATAAAAACACTTGAAGAACAAACTTCTATTTTTGATATTTGGTGGAATAGGAAGGGGATTCTTTTTCCATATTTAATTACTGTTAATGATCTACCAGCGGGTTTTATTTTAGTTGCAACTCCACCTTATTTAGTTGATGACAGTGATTTTATGATAAGTGAAATGTTTATAATGAGGCCATTTAGGGGTAAGGGGATTGGTGAATATTCTGTTGCTACTGTATTCAACAATTTTTGCGGTAATTGGATGCTTTTTACAACACCTACTGATAGTAATTTGAAAACAATAAAGTTTTGGAGAAAAACAGTAGCCAAATATACTAAGGGTAAATTTATTGAATTAAATGAAGATTTACCACATTATGGTTTTAATAAGGTCTTTAGATTTTCAAATAAATCATAAAAAATGGAGGTTTATATGCGAACAGAACATGAAATGTTTACTTTAATATTAGATGTAGCTAAAAATGATGATCGAGTTCGGGCCGTTATTCTTAATGGTTCAAGAGCTAATAAAAATGCGATTAAAGATATTTTTCAAGATTATGATATTGTCTATGTCGTTAAAGAAACAAAAACTTTTATTGAAGATAAGAACTGGATTGATCAGTTTGGAAAAAGGTTATATATGCAGTATCCTGAAGATAACTCATATTATCCAAGTAATGTTAATCATTGTTATGGGTGGCTAATTCAGTTTACCGATGGAAATCGTTTGGATTTACATGTATGTACCTTAAATCATACATTGAAAGTGATTATAAAAGACAGTTTGACTAAAGTATTACTTGATAAAGACAAATCTCTGCCTGATATTCCTCCAGCAACTGATGAAGATTATTGGGTAAAAAAGCCAAGTGAAAAAGAATTTCTCGATACATGTAATGAGTTTTGGTGGTGTTTAAATAATGTGGCCAAAGGCTTGTGGCGGGAAGAAATACCCTATGTAATGGATATGATAAATAAAGTAGTTCGTCCGCAATTAATTTATCTTTTGGAGTGGAAAATAGGTTATAAGACTGATTTTAGTGTAAGTGTCGGTAAGTCAGGAAAATACATGTATAAGTGGTTGGAAAAAACAAAATGGGATATGTTTTTAAAAACATATTCCTCCGGTGTTATTAAAGATATATGGGAAGCAGTTTTTATTATGTGTGATTTATTTATTCTTGTCGCTAAAGAGGTGGCATGTTTATTGAATTTCAATTACAACATAATTGAAGCAAATAATAGTTATAAATTTTTAAGAACTGTTTATTCATTACCAAAAGATGCTAAAGAAATATTTATGAGTGAAAAAGCAGTCAATTTAATTGGTAAATGTGGTTTTTATTGTGGGAGTTGTCCTACCCATGCTTCGGGTAAATGTCCCGGATGCAGAACAGCTCACACCAAAGGCGATTGTTTTACATTTGATTGTGTAGATAATCAAAAAATTGATTATTGTGGTTTATGCGCTAAATTTCCTTGTGATGAGATTATGACGAAAGAAAAGGCAACTGTCTTGGATTTAAGGTGGCTAAAATGGAAAAGGTTACAGAAAGATAAAATGGGAGGTAAGTTATGAGTATGAAAAATAATCTTGGTGAATATTTATCATATCCAAAATTGTTGGGGAAGATATTAAGCGCTAATAGAGGTATAAAAGTAAATAAGTTAAGTTATGGTAATGAAAAAAATCAATATCTCCTATCTTTTTTACCAGAGAAAGAGGATAAGGAAACAGTAATTGTCTATATCCATGGTGGGGGGTGGAGACATGGATCACCTAAAGGATTTAAATATATTGGACAAGAATTTGCTCAATTAGGTTATCGTACCGTTTTACTTGGATATCGACATGCACCAAAGTATAAATATCCACTTATAGCTGAAGACATTTTTTTAGGACTTAATAAATACATAGAATTACAAAAAACAAAAGGGAGAAGTGTCGAAAATGTAGTTGTTGTTGGTTCTTCTGCAGGAGCACATTTAGGTGCAGTTTTGGTTTATGAGCGAAACTTACAGAAAAAATATAACATAAAACAGGAAATATTTACGGGTTTTATTGCCCTAGGTGGTCCGATAGTATTTGATGTATGTAAGAATCGCACCATTACTAAACTTTTGAAGGGGCTTTTTCCTAATGACTATGATCGTAAAAAGGCAGACCCATATTATTTATTAAAGGGTGATGAAGATATTCGTGTACTATGTATTCATGCTAAAAGAGATCCGATATGTGAAATGGAAAATTCAGTTTGTTTTACAAATAAGATAATATCTGGTTTAGCACAGTGTAATATTGTGGAAGATAAGAATATGTTTCATTCTAATCTTGTTGCGGGTATTTTCTTATATGATTTACCAATTACTAATCTGCTTTATAATTGGATTGAAGAAGTACAAAACAGAAAAAGTTAGTGGAGGGGTTAATATTAACGAAATATATAAAGAACTAGTTAATTTGGGATTATCGGATACTAAAGAAATTGTCTTACATGAAATCCGACACAAAGCTGGAATATCCTTATATAAAGTTACATATAAAAATAACCATTATGTACTTAAGTATTTCGTAAAAGTGGAAGATAGAAGAGAAATAAAAAATTATTCAGTTCTAAACAAAGCAAGTATTCCCACAATTAAAGTAATTGCCTCCACAAATCGAGCTCTTTTGCTTGAAGATTTAAACCATAGTAATCACTACCGCTTAGGTGTAAGTTCTGACTTATCAGATGTAGAAGTGGCTAAAGCATTAGCTGTGTGGTATATTAAACTCCATAATATCAGATTACCTGAAAATTATGAAAATCATTACCAAGAAACTGCTGTTATAACAAGGGAAAACATTGAATTTATTAAAAATAAATCTAACACTAGTGATAACAAGATATGGGATCTGATCCTTGATAACTTTGAATTGATTCTTGATAAAGTAAATAAACTTGAAAAAACCTTAACCTATAATGATTTCTATTGGACTAATCTAGCGGTAAGCAAAGATAAAAAGGAAGCGATAATGTTTGATTATAATTTATTAGGTGTTAGTTATCGATATAGTGATTTTAGAAATGTTTGTTCATCATTACAAGCAGGAGCTAGGGAAGTATTTATTAAAGAATATGGTGCGATTAATGAAACTGAAGCAATAATTGATGCTGGTTTAGCAATTCTAATTAATCTAATCTTTGCTTATAAAAGACCTAAGTTTCCTGAGTGGGCAAAGCAATCATTGGGTTGTATTTACAGTGGAGAGTTAGAAAAAGCTATTATAAAAATTCTAAATTTAGCTTAATGTATATATAGTAACGATTGATCGTTATATTATTATTAATAAAACATATCGAATTTGAATTAAAGAGGAATAAAAATGATTAATAACTATAGATTAATTATTCCTACTGCGGAATATGAAGCAAGTGCTTTTGACTATATCAATGAGTTTAGACAACATAACTCAAAAATCAATGGTACAGGTGGACTTGATAGGTATAATGATTATCATGAATGGTTGTTAAAATTAGCACGGGATTTAGATATCGCTAATATACGTGATGGAAGAGTACCAGCAAATACCTACTTTTTTATTAGAAAATCTGATAAAAGGATTATCGGTATGATTAATATCAGGCATAAATTAAATGATTTTCTCTTCAATGAAGGTGGGCATATTGGTTATTCAATTAGGCCTTCAGAGAGAAAAAAAGGTTATGGTACTTTATTATTGTCATTAGGTTTACAAAGATGTAGGGAGTTAAATATAAATAAGGTGTTAATTATTTGTGATAAATCCAATTTAGCTTCGGCACAAGTGATTAAAAACAATAATGGGATTTTAGAAAATGAAATATATAGTGAAACCTGCTCAAAAATGATACAAAGATATTGGATTAAGGAGGTAAATGATGCTTAAAGAAATACCTAACAGAACAAAATTAGTATCTAATTTAGGTCAAAAAGCAATGGATGCTTGGGTTGAACTGATTCAATTTATTGAGTCAAATTATGATTTTGCACCAATTTGGGATGATGGTGGAAAGTATGGAATTTGGGAATTAAAGTATCGTAGAAGTGGGAGAACATTGTGTGCTTTTTATGTAAAAGAGGGACAATTTACGGTACTTGTAATATTTGGAAAGTCTGAACGGGAGCGTTTTGAATTATCCCAAAAAGAATTTACTTTGGAAATTATCGAGCTCTATAATCATACTCGTGAGTATCATGACGGTAAATGGTTGTGGATTAATGTCTTTGATTCAAATGTGGTTGAAGATATAAAAAAATTAATCTTAATTAAAAGGAAACCAAGAAAGAAAGATTATTAGGTATGATAATGGCAATGTGCGGATATTGTTGTGAATTATGTAAAGCATATGTTGCTAATATATCAAGGAAGATGAAAGAGAAATGTTAAGTAATGTGTGGTACAATTTACAAATCGGATTGATAATAATTGTCAGGTCCGTAACTGTGTATTAGAGAGAGGTATTAATAATTGTGGTAGATGTAATGAATATCCTTGTGCAACATTTAATGAACGGATTGGTCTTTCTTTTCAAGAAGCAAAAGAAAAATTGGGTGAAGACTTCTGTCAAGATGATTACGACAATTATTTACTTGCTTATGATAACGTTAGAAGGTTAAGTATTAAAAAGTCTAACAATTAATAAATTTGTTGGCTTTTTTTAATTTATATATACATCATATGATATAATATCCATAAGTAATTAGATGATGGGAGAGATTAAATGAAGATAAAAGCGATTATAAAACAGCTCACTTTAGAAGAAAAAGCTAGTTTATGTTCAGGAGAAAATGTATGGGAAACAAAAGCTATTGAAAGAATCAAAATCCCTTCCATAATGATGGCTGATGGTCCTCACGGATTAAGGAAACAGTATGACAAATCTGATAACTTAGGGATTAATTCAAGTATTCCAGCTACTTGTTTTCCGACTGCTGCTGCTACTGCTTGTTCATTTTCAAAAACATTAATATTTGAAATGGGACAAGCTCTTGCTAATGAATGCATCAATAATGATGTTGATGTTATTTTAGGACCAGGTGTAAATATTAAACGGTCTCCATTATGTGGAAGGAATTTTGAATATTTCTCAGAAGATCCTTATTTATCTGGTGAATTAGGTAAAGCTTTTGTTTTAGGTGTTCAAAGTAAGGGAGTAGGGGTTTCTGTTAAGCATTTTGCTGGTAATAATCAAGAAAAACTGCGCCACAGTATTAGTTCGGAAATTGATGAAAGAGCAATAAGAGAAATTTATTTATCTAGTTTTAAAAAGATTATTGAAGCAAATCCCTATACAATAATGTGCTCTTACAATCGTTTAAATGGGGAATATGCTAGTGAAAGTAAATATTTATTAACAGATATTTTACGTAAGGAGTGGGGCTTTGATGGACTTTTAGTAACTGATTGGGGTGCCTGTAATGATAGAGTAAAAGGATTAAAAGCAGGGCAAGACTTAGAAATGCCATCAAGTTTCGGGATAAATGATGAAAAGATAGTTGCTGCGGTTAAAAATGGAACACTTGCTGAAGCTGATTTAGATAAAGCTGTAGATAGAATACTTAGACTTGTATATAAATGTCAGGATAAAGAAAAGCAAGTAACTAATACAGAGGATAATCATCTTTTAGCGAAAAAAATAGCTTCAGAATCAATGGTACTATTAAAAAATAACGATAATATTTTACCCCTTAAATCATCTTCTATCGGTATTATAGGAGAATTTGCCAAATATCCCCGAATTCAAGGATGTGGAAGTTCGAAAGTAAATCCGCTGAAAGTTGAGACAGTATATGAAGTTTTTAAAAATAATGGAGTTGATTTTTTATATGCTTCTGGTTATTCCCTAACTACTGATAAAACAAATAAACGTTTAATTGAAGAAGCGGTGGAAATCGCTAGGAGGGTAGATATACCGATTGTCTTTATTGGTTTACCAGAAAGCTATGAATCTGAAGGCTTTGACCGTACTCATATAAATCTTCCACCATCTCATAATGAATTAGTAGCTAAAGTGAGTGAAGCTAATTCTAAAACTGTTGTGATTTTATCAGGCGGTGCTCCGGTAGTTATGCCTTGGATTAATAAAGTTAAGGTCTTGCTAAACACTTTTCTAGCGGGAGAAAGCGCGAGTCTCGCAATCTATGATATTTTATTTGGTTATGTAAATCCCAGTGGAAAACTTGCTGAAACATATCCCTTAAAGCTTGAAGATACTCCTTGTTATAACTTTTTCCCTGGTGGAAATAACGCTGTATATTATAATGAAAGTATTTATGTTGGTTATCGCTATTATGAATTGAAGAAACAAGAAGTACTATTCCCTTTTGGTTATGGATTGAGTTATACTACTTTTT
>CALFRW010000175.1 GCA_937919135.1 uncultured Haloplasmataceae bacterium | reverse complement strand
AAACATCAGCCTGCTTTGACACTTGGATTTTACTTAATTGCTCCATATTATAATCATCAGATATCGTCCCAATTACTTTTTGATTTTTATATTTTGTTAAATCTATAGTAGGCAATTGAAGATACGTATCATCTTGAGGAATTATATAATCTTCATTTGGTGAAGCAATATAGATTTTATCTACAACATTTCTACAATTAGCATAAATTTCATCAAGATCGATAATTTTCCTGATTTTATTAATGACATCACTATTTTCACTCTTAAGCTCTTGATAATATTTTATCGCAAGCTCAATATTCCATTTTGCCATATAGTTTGTATAAAAATTATTATTTACATGTTCTTTATATTCGTCTGGACCAATAACATCATTTATTTCATACTGGTTCTTTTTCTCATTCCATTCTACTCTAGAACACCAAAACTTAGCTGTTTCAAACACCACTTGATAACCCATATCCTCCATAAACTTTTTATCAGCTGTCATATTGTAATATAACCAAATTCCATAAACAACATCAGCAGTAATATGGATTTCAATTAAGCCCGTAATAATTTTTTCTGGTTCTCCAGTCACAATATTTGTTCCACCATAAAGTGGTGTTACTTCACCATCATCTAACCATGCTGATTCCCAAGGATACATTGCCCCTTGATAATTATTGGCTTTCGCCTTTTCTCTTGCACCTTTAAGTGATAAATAACGATATTCTACTAAAGACCTAGCAACTTTCGGATTAGTAAATATCCAATAAGGCAATTTAAAGATATCTGTATCCCAAAAAGTATGACCTTTATAACCTTCACCTGTTAATCCTTTAGCACCAATATTCATCCGACTATCATGCTTTGGTGTCATAATATTTAAATGATACTTCGCAAAACGAATTGCTAAATTGTCAAACTTTTCATCTGTCTCAATTTTAATATCACTGTCATCCCAGATTTTTTCCCATTCTGCTTTACTACTAGCCAATAAAACATCATAGGAATTATTTAATTCTCGCAGCTTTTTAAGTGAATATCGGGCAATTTCTTCACTTGATATACCCTCTACTTCCTTATCAATCGAAGTATAAATATTACTAATTTTCTCAATCACAACCTCATCGTTGTGATTTAGTTCTAAGTTATATATAAACTTTGCTGAACGTCTATCAAGCTTCAAAGTTCGTTTAGAATATTTAGCACCATTTTTCTCTAAATAACAAATAGTATTAGCGACAAAATAGATCTTAGATTGATTTGTCGTAGCCGAATATTGTAATATTTCATTATCATATAATCTTTTTTCACCTTCAATAAAGTGCTGAGCTCCGCTATTAGTCAATCTACCGTTAATTCCCGTATGAATTGATAAGTTAATCTTCGTATCACTTAATAATCTTATCTTTACCTTACTTCCCAGTACAAATAGATTATCCATGGAAACAAATCTACTAAAAGCAAATTCCAATTCAACATTATTTTTAGATATCCAGCGAACATATCTTGTAAGTTCACCAGTTTTAAGATTAATTGAACGATTATAAGCGATAATTTTTCCTTCTAATAAGGTAAAACGTTTTCCATCTATTAAAAAAGTAAATTCAGTTAAATCCATCGCATTTGGTAATTCTGTCACTTCATTTTCATTAGCTTTATTAAATGTACCCGCGATAAACGTATTTCTTGTTTCATTTACATAAGCTTCTTCTAAACTTGCTCTAATACCAATTCTTCTATTACCTAAAGCAAAAATGCTTTCAAACTTAGCAAGATTATTCCGATTAAATGCTTTCTCACTAATAACCCAATTATCTGTTTCTAAATTGTAATCAATCATGCTATCTACCTTTCCTTTTTCTACTGTATCGATTTAGTAAAAAGTTAAAAAATATATTCGGAAGCGATTTCATTACGTTTTTAAAAATATAAAAAATTAACTAAATCGATTTAGTAACTTTCAAATTATTTTAACATAAGATTTTTAGACTGTCAATAAGTTAAATATTTTTACATTACTATTTTCTACATCAATGATAATTTCATGCTTATTTTAATAAAAATGAAATAACCAATATTAGGAT
>CALFRW010000174.1 GCA_937919135.1 uncultured Haloplasmataceae bacterium | reverse complement strand
GTTGTAATTGGTTGTGGCTATTCTTTGGTTAAATTAGCTTATAAAATGATTGATTATGAATTAGCGGGTTGTGAATTCTTTGGAGGTATACCGGGAACCATTGGTGGAGCAGTCTTTATGAATGCAGGTGCCTATAATAGAGAGATGAAAGATATCGTAGAAAAGGTAGAGTTAATAAATAACCATGGAGAATTAGTTACTTACTATAACGATGATTTACAATATTCATACAGAAATTCCATTTTACAAACGAAAAAGCCATTATTAATTATTGAAGCAACCTTAAAATTACAAAAAGGTGAAAAGGCTGAAATCAACAGACTTTTAGATAATAGAAGACTAAGACGGATGCAAACACAACCGCTTAAATATCCTAGTTGTGGTTCAACGTTTCGAAATCCTGAAGGAACAAATGCCTATTTGTTAATTGATAAGGCTGGTTTAAGAGGATATCAGATCGGGGGAGCTAAAGTAAGTGATAAACACTGTAATTTTATTATTAACTTTAATAATGCCAAAAGTAATGATATAAAAAATTTAATAGATTATGTGATAAAAATAGTGAATCAAACATCAGGAATTAGCTTACAACCCGAAGTAGAATTTTTTAATTGGTAAATATATCATATAAAAAAGTCTCCTAATCAATTTAAATATTAGGAGATTTTTATTTCGTTCGACAAAATTCAACTTTCAGTTTGAACCAGCCTCTTGCGGATCAGGATCTTGTTTTGATAATCCTATTGATGGTTATAATAATTCATACATAGGATTTCCTGGCTGGTCATTTAGATTTTAAAAATCGATTTACATTTATTTTAGAAAACTTAGATGGTTTATCTCAAGAAGATAAAGATCTTATTAAAAGTTTTATTGAAAATAAAAATTCTAAAGAATTAAAATATTGTATAGTAAGCAAAAAGAAATAATTTTTAAGTTTTTTGGTTTAACTTATATAACATATAAAGACGGTGAGTTTGAAATATTAACTAGAGGATGTCCTTATTAATTTAATTTATAGCTTTTGTTTTAAAAAATACACTTCTCTTAGAATATAATCGTAATAATACTTTGGAATATCCGATGTAAATGTGAGAAATTTTATAAACTTCATTAAATTTATGGTATAATATTTATATATTTTCTAATATTCAGCGAAAATTACTTTTTTTAACAGAAAAAATAGTGTAAAATTGATATAAGTGAGCTAGTGAAAGATGGTGATATGATGAGAAGTAATGTATACGCATCGCTTGAATTTGGTACCCACTCAATTAAGTTGCTAGTTTCCGAGTTTATTAATGAAAAGCAAAATATCTTGTTTATTGATGAACAAGTAACATCAGGTATACAAATTGGTCAAGTAGTAGATAATGGTAGAGTTTATAATGATTTAAAAAAGTTAATTGTGAAGTGTGAGGATTTTTTAGCTGCGAAAATTAGAGCTGTCGTTTTAATGCTTCCTAGTATAAATTTAACCACAAAAACAGTTAATTATAATATTACAATATCTGAAAATCAAGTTACAGGAAAACACTTGAAAAGCATGTTTAATAAGGTTTATGAACAAGAATCTAAATTAAGTGATAAAAAAGGTGAAATTGCCTCAATTTATCCAAATAGTTTTGCTGTTTCTAAAACAAAAAAGCATCTTGATAATCCTATAGGTGAGGCAACAAGAGAGATCTTTGCTAATTTAGAATTAGCTTATGTTAATCAAAAATTGATTTTCGACTTTATTTCAATTATCGAACAATTAGGAATCGAAGTAATTGATATAATGCCTAGTGTTATTGGTTATAAACGCTCATTACTTACAAAAGATGAAATGCAGGACCATATATGTGTTGTGGATATCGGGGCTAATACAACTACAATTACGATATTTTATAATCAGGTGATACATTCAAGTGAAACATTTAAAATTGGCGTTAAGCCAATTACTGATGAATTAATGGAAAAACTGGGACTAAATTTTGAGGATGCAGAGGATTTAAAAATTACCCATGGTAATGCGATAGTTAAAGGAACAAATGATGAAATTGTTTATGAACAAAGACAACAGGATGGGTCAATTACTTATATTACTAGTGAGTTTGTAGCTAATATTGTTGAAGAAAAGTATTTACAAATAATCAGGGTAATTAAACGACATCTTTTAGAAGTTGGTCTAAAAAACCGCATTCATAAGTTTATTTTAATTGGTGGAGGCGTTGCGATTGAAAATTTTGAAAAATTATTTAAAAATAATTTTGGAGAAAATGCTGCTATTCGATCACCGAATTTAATTGGCACAAGACACCCGAAATATTCATCAATTATCAGCGCTCAATATAATATATTATATTTTGAACAATTATTCGCAGAGCGTTATGAAATGGTTGTCTTAAAAAAATAACAAACTATAAAAATATAATGAAAAAATATTACTTTTAATTTATAATAGTATTTAGTACTATTGAAGGAGGAAGGTACGATGTTTGGCTTTGATAATGAATTTGACCAAATGCCTAAAATTAAAGTTATCGGTGTTGGTGGTGGGGGATCAAACGCTGTTGATCGAATGATAGAAAATGAAGTTCAAGGTGTAGAGTTTGTAGTTTGTAATACTGATGCACAAGTTTTACGTTTATCAAAAGCGGAAACGAGAATTCAATTGGGAAAAGAATTAACTCGTGGTCTTGGAGCAGGAGCCGATCCGGAAGTTGGACGAAAGGCTGCTGAGGAAAGTTATCAAGAGTTAGCGGATATGCTTGAAGGAGCAGACATGGTATTCATTACTGCTGGCTTGGGTGGTGGAACTGGAACTGGTGCTGGTCCGATTATTGCCAAAATCGCAAAAGAAGTTGGAGCTCTTACTGTGGGAATTATTACGAAACCGTTTACCTTTGAAGGTAAAAAAAGAATGACTCATGCTAATGTAGGCTTAGAAGAATTACGAAAAAATGTTGATACTATGATTGTAATTCCTAATGATAGATTACTTCAGATTGTTGAACGTGATACTCCAATGTTAGAAGCTTTTAGAGAAGCTGATAATGTTTTACGTCAAGGTGTGCAAGGAATTGCGGAAATCGTCGCCATCCCAGGGTTAATTAATCTTGACTTCGCTGATATCAAAACAGTCATGGCAAATAAAGGTACAGCACTTATGGGTATCGGAATCGCTAGTGGTGAAAACCGTGCTGTTGAAGCAGCGATGAGAGCGATAAATAGCCCGCTTCTTGAGACTGATATTGATGGAGCTACAGATGCGATTATTAATATAACAGGTGGTACTTCTCTTACACTTTATGAAATTAATGATGCAGTAAATGCGATTCAAAACGCTGCTAATTCTGATATAAATGTAATTCATGGTGCTGCTATTAATACTGACTTAGATGATGAGATAATTGTTACTGTAATTGCGACAGGTTTTGATTTTACCAGTACAAAACCTACTGATTTGAAAGCATTAAAAGCTAATGTTAACATTAAAGAACAAAAAACAACAGATCCAGGCTTAATAGAACCGTTAGAAGAAGATGATGAGGACTTAGAAGTTCCAGCCTTCTTTAGAAGAAGATTTAAGTAAAAGAACATTTTCCCTTTGGGAGTGTTTTTTTTTATAAAAAAAGTGGTATAATTAGATATTGATATATTTAAAGGATGGGATATTATGAATGATGTAAAAAAGCAAATTGAAGCTTATCTATCCAAACAAGAAAAAGCCAAACAAGCACAGTATGAACTTACAAAACGTGAAGATTTAATTGAAAGAGGACTATATGAAATAAAGTTTAGCGCTGAATACTTTGAAGGCTGTGAATATGATAAAAAGTCAAAACAATATTTTATTAAGGAACCACTAGAAGTTTCTGATGAAGATTATGAAAGAATTAAGCAATATCCAGTAAGAGATAAAAAGTCAAATTTAGAATATATCTTAAAAATTATTGGCGTATTAATTATTATAAGTGGCTTTGTTTATGGAATTGTAACCTCAACAAGTGATGCTTTTATTTTAATCTTAATATGGGTTAGTTCTATTGCCCTTGGTTTTTTATATTTTGCTTTAGCTCAAATACTAAGTGAGAAAAAGTAGTATTTCTACCAAAGGGGTTGATGCTCGTAAAATTGATAAATATTGGTTTTATGAAGAAAGGATGATTATAACATGATGAAAAAAATAATGTTTATTATTAATGTTCTTTTCACGATATTCTTTATTATAATAACAGCGGTTGGTTTTTCCGAAGTTATTGGTATGTACGTAGATATGCAAGAACTCTCTGCAGTTGCTTTATTTTTATATGGAGGTATTGGTTTAATCTACGAACTAAATTATTTTAATAACTATTTTAATAAATAAATCTCTGTAGTTGAGGTTTTTAGAGGGATTATTGGAAAAAAACTTATGAGTGATGTATCTCATGAGTTTTTTTATTTTGTCTTCTGTTAATAATGTTGCTATTTTGTGTTATAATTTAATTATTAAACAAGGAAAGTTATAAATAATAGAGTTATAATGGAGGTATACATGGAGAAGATAATCACTAAAATAAAAGCATATGATACAATAATTATTCACCGTCATACAAGACCAGATGGAGATTGTATGGGAAGTCAAATCGGGTTAAAAGATATTATTACTAATACATTTCCTGATAAATTGGTATATGCTGTCGGTGAAGAATCACTTGAATTTAGTTATTTAGGGAAAATGGATCATATAAAAGATGATGTGTATAATAATGCCTTGGTTTTAGTATTAGATGTGGCTAACTTTGAAAGGATTTCTGATATTAGGTATCGAAAAGGTAAAGAGATTATCAGAATTGACCACCATCCTAAGATTGAGACATTAAGTGAATATGATTGGGTTGATACAAGTTATTCTTCATGCTGTGAGATGATTGTTGAAATGTATTTAAAAAATGATTTTAAATTATCTGATGCAGGTGCTAAAGCATTGTTTTATGGTATTGTAACTGATACAAATCGCTTTGTAAATCCTGATGTAAGTAAGCGTACTTTTTATTATGTTACTAAATTATTAG
>CALFRW010000173.1 GCA_937919135.1 uncultured Haloplasmataceae bacterium | reverse complement strand
TATTACAGTATTAACGGAAATTTAGAATTAAAGGTTACACAATCAAAAGGAAAGTCGACACATAAATACTCTATTTATTCACAAGCAAGAAATACTTCATCGTGGTCAACTGTTATTTCTGGGATTACTTTTAAAAAAAATGATGTATGGGATGGAGAAGCATATGAAATCAAAACAGGAGCTTGGAAAGATACTCGGTTCAAAGTTAATAAAACAAAAGGTGTTAATACTGCTTCTAAACTTGAATTAAGTATTGGAGAAGTAGGAGAATAAAATAATATAATTTTTTCTCTCTTCACTATATACTTTATTTAGGGGTAGGAATATGCAAAAGAAAATGTATGAATTAGAATATAATGCTATTTCATTTAATGATCGTGTGATATATAATTCTGGATTATTAAAGATTCCATATAACGGAATATCATTATTAATTGGTAAAAGTGGTGTAGGTAAAAGCACATTAATAAAACAGATATTTTATAATTATGGAGCTTCATGTGTTTTAGTATCACAAGATAATAATTTACTAATTTCTAATATATCTGTAATTGATAATATTTGTTTTTTTGATTTTTCAAAAATGAATGATGCTATTTCTTTATTACAAGAACTAAAGTTTGATTATATTTTAGATAGAAATATAAAACATTTAAGTGGTGGTGAAAAAAGAATTGTTTTAGTTTTAAGGGCATTTTTAAGCGATAATCCTATTCTTTTAATAGATGAACCAACAAACAATTTAGATTGTAATAAAGTATTAAAACTTAAAAAATTGTTAGTATTAATGGCTAAAAAGAAAACGATATTTATTGTTACCCATGATGACCGCTTTCTAGATATCGCTGATTCTATCTGGGAGATTAAAAATAAAAATTTATTAACAAATTTTGAATATGCCGGTTATGAAGTTATAGAAGTTACGAACATGATTTCTCCTAAGATAAGCATTAATAAATTTTTTAAACGACCAATCATAAATTATTTACTCTTATTTATTTTTACAATGGTATTTATAGCTTCTTTTATATTTTTATATACAATAAAAAATAAAACAATAGATAATATAAATAACAATCAAGTTGATATAACCTCAACACTTTATCAAAATCATAATAATCTAATTAGCAAAGGCTATTTACCAACAAAGCTATTAATAAACATATTTGATGATGCGGATTATAGAAATATTATTAAAGATATTGAAAGTTGTAAAAATGATGTATATAGTTTGAATTTAGAAGTTCCTGAAAATGAAAACTATCGTGTTTTTGAACTTCAAATAATAGATTTAAAGCATGATTTGAAGTATTTCATACTGAATATATATTGGGATGTATATTATAATTTATATGGAGAATATCCAAATATTAGTGAGTTAATTGATGTAGATATAACCCTACTTGATGGATTAAAAAGTAGTGATACAGTATCTAGCATAGATGAGGAAATTTATTTAGCAATTGTACAGCAAATTAAAGCTTCTATTTCTCCTGAAGATATGCAAAAGGTATATTATACTATTGTCTATGATAAAAACACATCATTTAAAGAAATAATATTAAGTAATGATTTTAAAAATATAACTTCAGCAAATTATTATATTCGTTCTAATGAAACGATAGCTTTATATAATAACATTATTATTCAGACTGCTCTTTTGGAACTCTATTTTTTATTAATATTGGTGTCAATAATTATTATTGTATTTATGATAATAAATTTATATATTGACTTAAAGCTAAATAAAAATGCCTTTATTGGATTAAGAAATTATGGTGTAGATGAGCAAGAGGTTGAAAAAGTATTTAGTAATAATAATTGTTCTATCTTTATACGCTTATTAGGAATATTGTCTGTGTTTATCAGTAACTTTTCTTTTTGGCTATTATTTAATATAAAAAATTATCAGTTATTTTGGATATTTTTTATCTATTTCATAGCAATTATCTTATATGGTTACTTTAAGAAGATTATTATTAGACATCACAACAAAAAAATTAATACTTTTGGGGGGATTTATGATGAAATTTAGTGTTTCCATAAAAAATAGCAGTATTAACTTTGAAAATCAATCTTTTTCTATAGATAGTAAGGGGATATATGTAATTTCGGGTGAAAATGGAATTGGTAAAACAACAATATTAAAGAATATAGTGTTTGGAAAATGCATTAGTAGAAGTGAGGAACCAGAAAATATTATAAAAAATTTTTCATACATTGAACAAGATCCCCCGTTATTAGATTGTACAGTTGAACATTATCTTCATAGATTTAATAAAAATATTGATACGAAATTAATGAAAAAGCTTTTAGCGCAATTTAATCTTAACTTAATAGCTAAAAAAGATTCAATAATGAAATTAAGTGGTGGTGAATTAACAAAACTCAATATTATTTCAGGATTAGCTAAAAAAAGCAAATATATTTTTATTGATGAACCAACTAATAATTTAGATGATGAATCTGTTAGAGTATTTGTTGATATTATCGAAGAATTAGCTTTAAATAAATCGATAATAATAGTCACTCATGATAAAAGATTAGATAAAGAGGATTATCAACATCTATTCATCACAAAAGGTAAAATAACTGTTGATTATAAAGAATCAACTAATAAGACTAGTCACCAAGAAATTGAGGTTATAAATTATCCGCATAGTAAAATCTTCGCATCATTACTTAAGAGAAAACTGTTTATTATAATAACATTTCTGTTACTTTTTCTTGTTTATTTTATGTTCTTAACTAATGAATTTACCTTTAATCATTTCTATAGTACAGAAGAATTGCCTTCTAATAACGGATATGTACTAACCTATGCTGTTGATTATCAATATAGTGACTTAAATAAAAAGTATGCAAAATATACTGAATTAGACCCAAAAATAGATGAAGCAAATTACAATAAAATGATATTGTATGCTGATATACCTAATATCAAAAATATGGACAATGTAGAAAAAGTTTATTATTCTAATGATGATTATTTGAATCAGCTTACTGAAATGTACTATAATAATACATTGTTAAATGAACTAAATATATTATCGATTCCTTATGAGATCATGGTTAATTATAATAATATACTTGAATTTTCAATGAACTTAAAAAACATGATAAGCGGAACATTACCAAAAGATAATCAAAATGAAGTTGTTTTATCAAAAAGAATCTTGGAATGTTATTACCCAGAGATTATTATTGATGAAGCAATAGGGCAGGAGGTATTGATTGAAAACGAACAATATACAATTGTTGGAATTGGATACAATGATATTTGTATTATTTCATATAAGGAAAAGCATATGCTCGGGTTTTCT
>CALFRW010000172.1 GCA_937919135.1 uncultured Haloplasmataceae bacterium | reverse complement strand
TAAAAAGCCTGCTCCTATCAAGAATCCAATTAATGGTGGAAACCAATTAATATTACCATTTTCTCCTGCAATTTCTATCGCAGGTGCCAATAATGACCAAAAGGATGCCGCAATCATTACCCCTGCTCCAAAACCTAACATTAAATCTAAAATTTCTTTTTTTACATGATTAAAAAAAAATACAAGTGATGCACCACAGGCAGTTACAAAATAGGTGAACATTGTACCAAATAATGCGAGTGTAGTTGCACTATATTGATTTAAACATTCCATTTACCTCACTCCATTTTTTGTCCACTATTATTATATTGATATTATTAATGATTGTTATAGTAGATTACAAAATGGGGTTTTGTCATAAAAAAAACCAAGGATAATAACCTTGGAGATTAAATTATTTCTTGTGCTTTATCAGTACTAGCAAAAATATCAATTTTCTCCTTAACTACCTCAATAATTTTATTAGCACCTGGACCAATTATTTTCCGAGGATCATAAACTTCCTTATCGCTCGCTAATAGTTCTCGTACAGCTTTAGTGAAAGCTATTTGATTTTCAGTATTGACATTAATTTTACATGTGCCACATAAAATCGCCTTTTTAATTTGATTTACTGGTATACCAGTTCCTCCATGTAATACTAATGGGACGTTAGTCACATTTTTAATTGCTTCCATTTCTGCAAAACCTAATTTGGGTTCGCCTACATATTCACCATGAACTGACCCTAAAGCGGGAGCTAAACAATCAACATCGGTTTCGTTTACTAGACGAACACATTCATTTATATCAGCATAACTAATTCCACCGACAATACCATCTTCATTCCCACCAACAGTCCCAATTTCTGCTTCAACGGTTACTCCTCTAGAATGTGCATATTCAACCACTTTTTTAGTTTCGCTGATATTTTCATCAATTGGATGATGAGAACCATCATACATTACTGAGGTAAATCCTGCATCAATTGCCTTTTTAACATTTTCAAATGTCGTTCCATGGTCTAAATGGATTGCAACTGGTATCGTAATCTTTAAATCGCTCATTAAACCTTTTACCATATTAACAATTGTCTTATATCCACCCATATACTTAGAGGCTCCTTCAGATACTCCTAGTATTACCGGAGCATTTTTGGCTGAAGCCGCAGTAAGTATCGCTTTCGTCCACTCCAAATTATTAATATTAAACTGACCTACAGCATATTTTCCAGCTTTCGCTTTCTGTAACATAACTTTCATATTTACTAGTGTCATAAGATATCCTCCTTTATTACATTATTATATTAACACCTTTTAAGCCATTTAAACAGTTGAAAACGTTATTTTTTTACTGTTGAACTAATAAAGGCATTAAATAATGGATGTGGTCGATTTGGTCGCGACAAAAACTCTGGGTGAAATTGACAAGCGATAAAGAAGGGATGATCTGTTAACTCAATAGTTTCTACTAATCCAGTTTGAGGGTTAATACCTGAAAAGCTTAAACCTTTAGCAGCTAAAATTTCTTTAAATTGATTATTGAATTCATATCGATGACGATGACGTTCCCTAATTACCTTTGTTTGATATATTTGGAACAACTTTGTGTTTTCTTTTATTTCACATTCATATTCTCCAAGTCGCAATGCATTTTGATTAGGTAAGTTATATATTATTGGATATGGCGTTTTATCATCAATTTCAGTAGAATTGGCACCTTCTAAATTAGCAATACTTCTTGCATATTCAATAACCGCAAGTTGCATTCCTAAACATATTCCCAAAAATGGAACTTTATGTTCTCTAGCATACTTTATTGCTGTTATTTTACCCTCAGTTGCACGTGAACCAAATCCGCCTGGAACTATTAGCCCGTTTACACTATTTAAGTACGAACTAATATTACTTTCATCTAAACATTCTGCATCAATCCATTTAATATTTATTTTCGTATGACACTTATATCCAGCGTGTTTTAAAGCTTCACAAACTGATAAATAAGCATCTTTCAATTGAACATATTTACCTACTAATGCTATTGTTACTTCTTTACTAAGACTCTTTACATTATCTACTAACTTTTCCCATTCTGATAAATCAATATTAGGTGCATCAAGCCTTAGGTGTTTACAGACGTAATTATCTAAACCTTGTTTATGAAAATTTAACACTACTTCATATAGTATTTCTTCATCCTTAGATTCAATCACAGCCTCTTTTTCGACATCACAAAATAAAGCAATTTTATCTTTTACTTCATCATTAATTGCTGCTTCGGTTCTCAATATGATTATATCAGGATGAATTCCTAATGATCGTAACTCTTTTACACTATGTTGTGTAGGTTTAGTTTTTATTTCCCCTGGCACTTTTAAATATGGTACTAGTGTATTATGGATATAACAGGTATTATGGAACCCTACATCCCTTCTCATTTGGCGAACTGCTTCCAAAAAAGGTAAAGATTCAATATCCCCTACTGTGCCTCCTATTTCAGTAATCACAACATCTGCACCATTGTCCTTAGCAAATGAAACTAATTTAGCCTTGATCTCATTAGTTATATGGGGAATGACCTGTACTGTTCTCCCTAAATACTCGCCTTTTCTTTCTTTATTAATTACTGATTGATAAATCTTCCCTGTAGTAATATTAGCATCTCTCGTCAAGTTCTCGTCAATAAATCTTTCATAATGACCTAAATCTAAATCAGTTTCAGCTCCATCTTTTGTCACAAAAACTTCTCCATGCTGATATGGACTCATAGTTCCTGGGTCAACATTTATGTATGGGTCAAACTTTTGCATAAAAACTTTTAAACCCCGATTTTTTAATAGTCTACCTAATGATGCTGCTGATATTCCTTTCCCTAGTGATGAAACTACTCCACCTGTAACAAAAATGTATTTTGTCACTTCACACCTCCTGCTTATTGATATATTATTATCTTTCTTAAAAATTAAAAAAAAATGCTTTCCTTAGAAGGAAAGCATTAGTTTTCGAGTGCCCTTATATATATTATCAGATTTATTTTACCATTTCAATAAGTTTTTATAAAATGTATTAATCTATGATAGATCATCATCACCATCATCATATTCTTCTTCATATTCTTCATCAATATCATCTTCCTCTAGATCATCATCTTCTTCGATTGTCTCATCATCAATATCATTCTCTTCATCGTATAAAAATTGATTTTCAAACATTTCGAACTTTTGGCGGCTTTTTAAATCCCACTTATCCCCACCAACATTCAAAAATTTACCACTTAATGTTAAGTCAGCATAAAACCTAGTTATTTTTTTTCTTAAATCATCTTCTGACATCCCCATTAACTCACTTACTTCCTGCGCAATCTTTTTAAATGGTTGGGGTGTTTTTTTTCTAGACATTAAATGTTCTGCTACCTCGAGCATTGACATATTAGCATAATTATAAGTCATAATAAGTCCTCCTATAAGATTATTTACATTTTTTGCGGTGCACTAACACCGATTAAATTTAAAGAATTACGTAGTGTAATTTGTGTCGCTTTTACAAGTGCTAGCATTTGGTTTGTTTTTGAAATATCCAATTCATCAATTACTTTTTCGGAATTATAAAAACTATGAAAAGCTTGCGCTAAATTGTTAATATAGTTTACGATTATATTTGGCGCTCTCTTTAATGCACTTTGTGCGACAACTAATGGAAATTCAGCTAAATATTTTAATATTTCCATAGCCTTTTCTGATGTGATTAAATTGTATTCATCAATTAAATCAAAATGATAATTTTTTTCTTCCCTTTGCCTCATTATACTACAGATTCTTGCATGTGCATATTGTGCATAAAATACAGGATTATCATTTGCTTTTTTTGTAGCTAAGTCCATATCAAAATCCATTTGCGAATCACTACTTCTCATAGTAAAAAAGTATCTTGTAGCATCTACACCGACTTCCTCAATTAAATCACGAATTGTAATTGCTTTTCCAGAACGTTTTGACATTTTATATTCTACGCCATTTTTAAGCAGTTTTACCATTTGGATAATGATTACTTCTAATTTATCTTGGTCACCAGTTAAACATTCAATACTGGCCTTTAAACGAGGCACATAACCATGATGATCTGCTCCCAAAATATCGATTAGTTTGTCATATCCTCTTTCCAACTTATCAATATGATATGCAATATCAGGAGTTAAATATGTCAAAGTATGGTCACTTTTTCTTAATACTCGATCTTTATCATCACCAAATGCTGTTGACTTAAACCATACAGCCCCATCATGCTCGTAGATATATCCTTTTGCTTTAATTTTATCAATTGCTCTATCAACCTTATTATCATTATATAAGGCCTGTTCACTTGACCATACGTCAAAATTCACATTAAAGTCTGCTAAATCTTTTTTAATTTTATTTAATTCATATTTTTTCGCATAATCCTTAAATAATTCATAACGTTCTTTAGTATCTTCCAAATATTTATCTTGATATTTAGCAATTAACTCCTTAGAAATTTCAATTATATCTTGACCAAAGTAACCATCTTCGGGCATCTTCGATTCAATACCTAATTGTTGCTCATAACGACTAATAGTTGATAAAGCTAGATTATGAATTTGATTACCTGCATCATTAACATAATATTCACGTGTAACATCATATCCCGCTTTTTCTAAAATTCGACATAGTGCATCACCAATGACAGCCCCACGCGCATGTCCAAGATGTAAATCTCCGGTAGGATTAGCGGAAACAAATTCTACATTAATTTTTTCGTTATTTCCAATACTTGATTTTCCGTATTCAGTATCTAAGGTTATTATTTCTTTGATTATTGTTGTAAGAAAGATCTTTTTGATAAAAAAGTTAATAAACCCGGGACCTGCTATCTCGATCTTTTCTACATTATATTCATAACAATCAAATTTGTCGACTATATTTTGGGCAATTATTTTCGGAGCTTTCCTAAAAACCTTTGTAAGCTGCAAAGCACAATTTGTCGCATAATCACCATTTTCTTTTTCTTTTGGTGTTTCTAATATAACTTCAAAGTCATCATCTAAATGACCAATACTCTGAATTATTTCTTTTAGATGGTTTTTTATATTTTCTTGCAGTTCAACTACTTTATTCATCCTCATCCCTCATTTACTCCTTTGATATTTACTTCCATTTGGTAATTACCAATAATATTATTATCTAATATAATATCATAATTTAAATAAATATTCTCATTTGAATAGTCATATTTATTTGTATAAGCAATTATTTCCGAAAAAAGATTATCGTTATTATAATAACCAACCGTTTGTTCATTTTCTTTATATTTTTGTTTCATTCGTACATGACCATTTCGGATTATCTGCATTTCATCCTCAGCACAAATTAATGTTAACTGATTATACTCCAATTCATGCATTAATGGTTCTTTGAATTTGATAAAAGTTTTTTGATTTTTATAATATCTTTTACCTTGTTCACTAAACTGAACTTCATATTTCTGATCATCATTATTAATATTCATTTTAAAATTAATATTAATGTCTTCACTCATCTTTATCACCACTGAAGTTATTTATAATATATAAATTATATATATTATTTTAAAAATTGCAAGATTTAACTGAAATCTTAGCATAATATTTATTATTTTTGATAATACAACTATTATAATCTTTATTTACTGTTTTATACAAATTAAAATCGCAGAAAATTCTGCGATTAAGACATTGATTTATATAGCTTAGCATAATAGCCATTATTATATACGAGTTCTTGATGAGTCCCTCTTTCGTTAATACCAGTTTCATCTAATACAATAATTTCATCAACATTCTTTAGTGTAGTTAATCTATGTGCAATGATAATTGTTGTTCTACCAACTGATAAAATTTCTAATGCTTCTTGTACTAAACTTTCAGTTATGTTATCAAGCGATGATGTAGCTTCATCAAGTATTAATATTGGTGGATTCTTTAAAAATACCCGTGCAATTGCGATTCTTTGTTTTTGCCCACCAGATAATTTAACTCCTCTTTCTCCTGTTAAAGTATCATAACCATCCTCTAAGGTCATGATAAAATCATGGATTCTAGCCTTTTTTGCAGCTTCTATAACTTCTTCAAATGTCGCATCAGGATTTCCATATAAAATATTATCTCCTATAGTACCATAAAATATGTATACATCCTGTTGTACATGACCAATATTCCGTCGTAATGAATATAAGTCATATTCTTTAATATTTAAACCATCGATTAAAATTTCTCCTTCTGATACATCGTAAAAGCGTGGTATAAGTTGTGATATTGTCGTCTTACCAACACCAGTCTTTCCAACAAGACCAATACTATGTCCCCTAGATATCTTAAGATCTAAATTACTAAAAACGTATTTATCACTTTTATCATATTTAAAACTAACATTTTTAAACTCAATATTTCCTTGAGGATTTGCTAAAATTACTGGATTTGCGGGGTTTTGAATTTCTGGAGTTATTTGCATTATTTCATAAAACCTTTCAATTCCCGCAACCCCTGTTTGGATTTGTTGAATTGAGTTAATAAACCTTCTAATTGGTTGAATTGTGTAATTAATATATAGTATCGATGATGTTAAAACACCAGTAGTAATGCTTCCAGTATATAATAGGTAACCACCTATTAATAAGATTGATAGATTAAAGACATTTATTAAGAAATCATTACCTGTTGAGAAGATAGTCATGGCTCGATATGCTCCTCCCCAACTATTACGAAACTTAGCATTATTTTTACTGAACTTTTTATACTCATATTTTTCATTTGTAAATGATTGTGACAGTCTAATACCGCCAATTGAACTTTCAATCTGAGAATTTATTTCAGCGTGTTCGACTCGAACTTTCCTAAATCCTTTTAACATTGCTTTTCTTCTTAAAAATGAGAAAATCAGTAATATAATCACAAAGCCCAAGGCAACCAAGAATAAACGCTGGTCGTATCGATGTAAAAAAAATAGTGAACCAGATAACATGATAATAGAAATAAAAATATCTTCTGGTACATGATGACTCATTTCCGCAATATCTCTCAAATCACCCACCAACCTACTCATAATTACCCCTGTTTTATTATCATCAAAATATGAAAAATTTAAGTTTTCAATTTTTTTGAATAAATCAGCACGCATATCATGTTCGATTCTTGTCCCCATAATATGCCCCCAATAATTGACAATAACATCAAGTATAATTTTGAAGACATATAATCCGAATAGGACAATGGCGACGGTAATCATCATTCGCAGATTACGATTTGGTATATAATCATCAATAAAAGTTTCTGTTACTAGTGGAAATAATAAATCTAATCCGGCAATTAATAATGCTGCTACCATATCGATTATAAATAAACCTATATGGTTTCTATAATAACTAATAAATTTCTTATACATCTTTTACCTCCATTCAAATAGAAAAAGAGACAAGTTAACTGCTTGTCTCAGAATTTCCGATTACTTTCTTCATCTTTCTTTCAAATTCTGATCTTGGCATTAAAATACTTCTACCACAATTTAAACATTTAATTCTTATATCTGCACCCATTCGGATAACTTGCCATTTATTTTCACCGCAAGGATGTGGTTTTTTCATTACGACTATGTCATTAAGTCCAAAGTTTTTGATTTTCATCATAACACCTTTAATCAATTAAATTAACAATATCATCTAAACTTAATATTTTTAATATCCGATTTAAATCTTCAGAATTATTAAAATCGATTACTAATTTTCCCCCAATTTCTTTGGAGACTATTTTAATATGTGTTCCTAATTTATGTGTTAATTGCTCCTCTAAATAGTCTAAATTAGTATCTCTTTCAATACTTTTTGTTGTTTTAACAATCGGTTCTATTATCTTATTATTTTCACTTTTTATTAATTGTTCTAAAGCTCTTACAGTTAAATTTTCATCTTTTATATTATTGGCAAGGTCAATTATCTGTTTAGTATCATTAATCCCAGCTAATATTTTAGCATGTCCAAAGTCAATTTCACCATCATTTAACATATCTTGTACAGTATCAGGTAAATGTAATACTCTCAATACATTAGTTATATGAGAACGACTTTTTCCAATTCGATCAGCTACCTCTTGTTGAGTTAATCCATATTCGTCTATTAGCAATCTATAAGCTGAAGCCTCCTCAACAATTGTTAAATTTTCACGTTGAAGGTTTTCTAATAATGCTATTTCTGCCATGACTTGGTTATTAATATCTCTAATAATGGCTGGAATTGTGTTTAAGCCTAATTTTTGACAAGCTTTAAATCTTCGTTCACCAGCTACAATATAATATCCCATACCATCTTTTACTTTTGTCACGATAATAGGTTGAAAAACACCATGTTCTTTAATTGATTGTGCAAGTTCATCAATTTTTTCATCATCAAATTTTTTTCGTGGTTGAAATGGATTTTTACGTAAATCTTTTAATTCAATTTCATTTATTTGCTCATTATCTTGCTTATCTTCATCATAATCCATATTATCTTTAAATAAGGCATTTAAACCTTTCCCTAAACGACTATACATTGTTTTTCTTCACTTCCTCTGCTAGATCTAAATAAACTTTAGCGCCTTTTGATGTTGGAGCATAATCAATAATTGCAAGCCCATGTGATGGTGATTCTGCTAAATGTACATTACGCGGTATGATTGTCGAATAAACCTTCTCACGGAAAAACGTCTTAACTTCTTTTGTTACTTCAATTCCTAGTTTGGTTCTTGCATCAAACATTGTTAAGAGTACACCTTCTAGGGCTAAATTACTATTAAGATACTTTTGTGTAATTCTAATTGTATTTAGCAATTGAGTAAGACCTTCCAAAGCATAGTACTCACATTGCACAGTAATAATTACAGAATCTGCTGCTGTAAGGGCATTAATTGTTAATAATCCGAGTGATGGTGGGCAGTCAATAATAATATAGTCATATTTTTCTTTATACTTTCTCACTGCGTTGCTTAAACGATATTCTCGATGTTGAATTCCAACCAACTGAACTTCTGCACCAGCCAAATCCATTGTGGATGGTATAATATCTAAATTACTTGTTCGTGTTTTTATGATCACATCATCAGGGTCAGCTTGATCAATTAAAATATCATAAACACTTTTTTTTAACTCTCCACGATTAACACCAATACCGGTGGTTGCATTACCTTGGGGGTCTACATCGATGATTATTACTTTGTCTCCTAAGCGGTTTAAACTTGCTGCTAAATTAATGCTTGTTGTTGTTTTGCCTACGCCACCCTTTTGGTTTGCAATCGCAATTATTTTTCCCATTTTTGTGCTCCTTTTAACAAATTTCTATTAATATTTTATCATATATTAATAAAAAAAGATATAAAAATATAAAAGTTTTCCACAGATAGTGGAAAACTTTATTATTTTGTTTTCGGAATTTTTATTTGATAAATATAAAATAATTCATCCTCTTCTTGATTAGTTTCCAATTCTAATCCTGATTGTTCCTTTACCATAAATATTGCATGATTAATCGTATTAATTGCAATCCGGGCATCTTTAGAAACTTTACTAATTATTTTTACTTTGGGTTTATCATCTTTATTTAATAGCTTGTCAATATAGTTTTCAGTTTCTTTAACAGTTAATTCTTTATCAATTATCCGCTGCAATACTTGAAATTGCATATCACTATCTTTTACTGTCAATAAAGCTCTAGCATGGCGTTCTGTAATCTGCTTGGTTAAAATTGCATCTTGAATTTTCTCTGGTAAATTTAAAAGACGAATCTTATTCGCAATTGTTGATTGAGATTTACCGATTTGCTTAGCTAAATCTTCTTGCTTTAAGCTATTGATTTCCATTATAGCTTTATAGGCCTTGGCTTCTTCAATAGCGGTTAAATCTTCTCTTTGAAGATTTTCAATTAAAGATACCGATGCTGCTTCTACCTCATTAAAATGCTTTACAATAGCTGGAATTGTTTCAAAATTCAGAATAAGACATGCTCTGTATCTTCTTTCACCGGCAACAATTTCATATAAATTATCTTTTGGTCGAACTATTATTGGTTGTAAAACTCCATGTACCTTAATTGATTCTGATAACTCACGTATCGTTTCATCATCAAAAATCGACCGTGGTTGATTTTCATTTGCGATAATTTGTGATAGCTTAATATGGACAATCTTCTCCTTACTACTTGAAAATATATTCATACTTCCATCTCCCCACCTTATCTAATTATTATTATCTTCTATTTCTTGCTCTAAATCAACTGCTTTATTACTTGTTTCATATATATTATTGAATATTGCTTCATTTGTGATAAAGAACTCCAAAATTTCCTTATCTATTATATCTTTTGCTTCATTAGTTTTTAAGTAAGCAATAATCTGTTCATGAGTTAATTTATTAAAATGCGGTTTATCATTTCGTAAATGTTCATATAAAATGATAAAACCAATAATCTTTGTTTCTAAAGACATATCAGGATTCATAAATAAAAATTCATAATTTTTAATGTTATCGATATTATTTACCTTTAGATTTTTATATGTAATCGACAAAACTAAACTAAATAATTTTGTCAGATTATAAGTTGACATTTCTTCATAATGGTTTAATTCCTTTTTTAACATATAGCTTCCTAATCTTTTCCCAAGTATTCTTTTGGGATTACGATATAACTGTAAATCTAAATAACGATCTACTTTAACTTTTAAGTCTTCTTTTATTAAGAACGATTTATTAAATACTTCTATATAATTATACAAACGTTCCTTTGTATTATTATTAACATAATTATTTGTATAATAAATTAATTCTTGACTGTCGATTAAATTAAAAATCGTATTATGATATTGTAGTTCAACTTCCTTTTGTGTTTCTAATTGAAGGTATAAATCATCAATCTCTTTATCATTATGATAGGCTCTTACAGCTTGTACTAATAAGATAATTACTAATATCCCTTCATATAAATATGGCATTAGATCATATGTGATAGTATTTCCTTTTTCAATAATTATATAGTCAATATACAAAAAGTTAATGATACTGCCAAAAATAAAAATTATTAAGTAGCCTAATCCCACAGCCTTTTTATCCCTGAATACACTTATGATTGCGATTGCTAAATAAATTAGCATATAGGTAGCAGGATTCTTAACATTTACGAAAATTCCCATCATGACAACAATTGTACCAATAATTGAAATATACATCGCCAAATGAAGTTGTTCATTACTATCTTTATTAATTAAAATTGCGTAAGAGATTAGTAAGTTTAACATAAATACCGGAAAAACGATATGAAGAAAATCAATAAATGCCATCTGATTTATTATTAATATAAGCGTGGCTATAAAATTAGAAACAAAAATAACAGAATTAACAAAAACAATCCGTTTTTTTAATGATGCCATTTGTTTTTCATAAACTAATTCTTGATTCTCATACAAATTATCCAAAATATCACCACCTTATATTTATTATAATGGTTTGTTTTTAATTTGACTATAGTTTCTTGGATATTTATCTGGAGTTTTATTAATTTTTTGAAATATGAGTATATTACGCTTCCCACCATTATTGGGTAATAAAAATTCTTTAAATTTTATTAATTTACACCCGAGGATTTTTATTCCTTTTTGAGCATTTTCTAATTCCTCTTTACCATTTTGTGCCTTCATAGCAATAAATAAACCACCCTTTTTTACAAGCGGTATACATAATTCTGAAAGCATATTCAATTTAGCAACAGCACGAGCAGTAACGATATCAAATAATTCTCGAGATTCCTTAGCATAGTCTTCAGCTCTAGCATGTATGGCTTCTATATCACTTAGTTGTAAAACATTAACTAAATCACGTAAAAAACTAACTCTTTTTCCTAATGAATCAACAATTGTAATCTTTAAATCTGGTCTAACAATTTTTAAGGGAACACTTGGAAACCCAGCTCCTGCACCAACATCACATAAATTTAAGCTTTTTTTTACCTTTAAATCCATTAATATGGTTAAGGAATCATAAAAGTGTTTTAAGTAAACTTCATTTTTATCAACAATTGTTGTTAGATTCATCTTTTTATTATAAACGATGAGTGTTGTAAAATAATGTCTAAACTGGTCTAATTGATAATCATTTAATACGATGCCAATTTGTTTTAATTCATTTATAAACTGTAATTCATTCATGTTTACTCCTATATGTTTCAATATAGACCGTTAGTATGGCAATATCACTTGGGTTAACTCCTGATATCCTTCCCGCTTGTCCGATTGTCAGTGGTTTTATTTGATTAAGTTTAAGTTTTGCTTCAATTGCTAAATTAGGAATATTATTATAGTCAATGGCTTCTGGTATTCTTCTAGCTTCAAGTTTATTTAACTTTTCAACCTGATTCATCATTTTTTTAATATAGCCTTCATATTTTACTTGAATTTCGATTTGTTGAATTTCAGCCTTAGAAAGTCTTACTTCCTCTTTTAACAAACTCATTAAGTGTTCATAATTAATTTCTGGTCGTTTTAATAAATTTAAAGGAGTTATCCCATCCTTTAACGCCGCAGAATTAATTGATGTTAAATATTCATTTACTTCCTTTGAAGGATTAATTTTCAATTTTTCAAGTCTACTTTTCGCTGTCACAATTTTATTAAGCTTTTGTTTAAACTTTAAATAACGTCTTTCATCTATTAGTCCAAAATTATATCCATATTCCCGAAGACGGATATCAGCATTATCATGTCTTAATAATAAACGATATTCTGCTCTTGAAGTCAATAACCGATATGGTTCTTTAGTTCCTTTGGTAACTAAATCATCGATCATAACACCGATATAGGCTTCATTCCTTTTTAAGATAAAAGGTTCCTTCCCCATTATCTTTAATGCTGCGTTTATCCCAGCCATTAACCCTTGACCCGCAGCTTCTTCATAACCACTAGTACCATTTACCTGTCCGGCAAAAAATAAGCCTTTGATAGATTTTGCTTCTAAAGTTGGCCATAATTGTTTGGGATCGATCGCATCATACTCGATTGCATAAGCATAACGCACGATTTTACAGTTCTCTAATCCTGGAACAGTATGGATTATTTTTTCTTGAATATCTTTTGGTAAACTTGTGGACAAGCCTTGGACATAGATTTCAGGAATATAGATACTTTCTGGTTCTAGGAATATTTGGTGCCTAGGTTTATCGGCAAAACGGACAATTTTATCTTCAATCGATGGACAGTAACGAGGACCTTTACTTTCAAGTTTTTCAATTGCACCATACATTGAAGATTTTGAGATGTTTTGCATAATAATACTATGTGTTTCCTCTGTTGTATAAGTTAAATAACATGGAATCTGTTTATCTAAGGGTCTAAACTCCGTGGTATCATAACTAAAAGCATGATAATACATATCCCCTGGCTGAATAATTGTTTTATCATAATCAATACTGTCAATCGCTACTCGAGGTGGAGTCCCTGTTTTTAATCTCATTGTTTTAAATCCTAGTTTACGAAGATTATCTGATAGATTTAATGAAGGTTTATCATTATCTGGACCACTAGACCATGTTTCATTACTAATCATTATTTTTGCTTTCATATAGGTTCCAGCTGTCAAAATAATGACCTTTCCATAGTATTTTTCGTTGTTCTCTAATACAACACCTTTAACCTCATTATTTTGAACAATCAAATCATCTACCATTTCCTCAATTATCGTTAAATTTTCTTGTTTTAGCAAGGTTGCTAGCATATTTTTAGGATAATCTACTTTATCAGCTTGAGCCCTCAAAGCTTGAACTCCTGGACCTTTGCCTGTATTTAATAGACGCATTTGAATCTGCGATTTATCGACATTTTTCCCCATTTCCCCGCCTAGAGCATCTATTTCTCTCACAACAACCCCTTTTGCTGGTCCGCCTATCGATGGATTACATGGTAAATGTGCAACCTTTTTCAAATTTGCGGTAACTAATAATGTATTTAACCCCATTCTAGCTGGAGCAAGAGCTGCTTCACAACCAGCATGGCCGCCGCCAATTACGATGATGTCATACATAAAATAAAGCATCTCCTTTATTATGAAGTATATTTCTTTAGATATTATTATTTTACCATAAATGTCTGTTTTATATCATCATTATAATATTAACATGACAATAATTTATTGTAAATTGATAAAAACTATAAACTACTTGTAATGAATTAATTTAGTGTTATAATAGAAAAATAAATATGTAACTAAATAGGAGGTAACCCTAGTGCGAATTTTAATCGTTGGCGTTGGTAAGATTGGGAGCACAATTACAGCTTACTTATCTCATGAAAATCATGATATTACCATTATTGATACAAATTCTAATATCATTCAAGAAACTGTTAATAGTTATGATGTAAGTGGGATTATCGGAAATGGAGCTAGTTCCGAAATTTTATTTGAAGCTGGAGCAAAAAAAGCAGACCTTTTAATTGCGTCTACCTCTAGTGATGAAGTAAATATATTAAGTTGTTTAGTCGCGAAAAAGTTTGGAGTAAAATATACCATAGCTAGAGTAAGAAACCCAGAATACTCCAAACAAATCGATTTTATTCATAAAGAACTTGATATTAATATGATTGTTAACCCTGAATTAGAAACAGCAAAAGAAATATCTCGGATTTTACGTTTCCCTTCAGCTCTTAGAATTGAAACTTTTGGAAATGGTCGCGTTGAAATCGCAGAGATGATGATAGTCAAAAATTCACCTTTAATCGGAAAAAGTCTAGTTGAACTTCGAGAAGATCTGAACGTAAATTTTTTAATATGCATCGTTGATCGCGACGGTAAAGCTTATATACCTGATGGAAACTTTATCCTCGAAAAGTATGATAAAATTTATGTTAATGCTGCAAGTCATGAACTAACTAAATTTTTTAAAAAAGCTGGTAATTTAAAAACCAAAGTGCGGTCAATTATGATTATTGGTGGCGGTATTATTTCATTTTATTTGGCGAAAATCTTAATTGATTCTGGTGTTAAAGTAAAAATCATTGAGCTTGATAAAAAACGATGTCAACACTTGAGTGAGCTTCTTCCGGAAGTGGAGATAATATGTGGTGAAGGTAGCGACCAGACATTACTTATTGAAGAAGGGATTAAAAATGTTGAATCCTTAATAACCTTAACAGGGTTAGATGAAGAAAACATTATCATTTCCTTATTTGCTAAAACTATTCCCGTACCGAAGATCATTACTAAGATTAACCGTTACAATTTAATCAGCATTTTGAAAAGTATTAACCTTGATTCAATAATTACTCCTAAGGAAGTAACAGCTTATCATATGATTAGATATGTACGTTCCTTAGGTAATGCTTTAGAAAGTGAAGTAAAGACATTATATAAACTGGTTAACAATCAAGTTGAAGCACAGGAATTTTATATAGCCGAAACAACAAAGTTTACAGGCATCAAATTTAAAGATTTAAAGATTAAAAAGGACGTATTAGTCGCAAGTATTATTCGAAAAAATAAAGTGATTATTCCAAGTGGTCAAGACTATATGGGGCTAGGTGATAGCGTGATTATTGTTACAACCAATAAATATATTCATGATTTAGAAGATATTTTAGAGTAAAGTATGAATTATCGACTCATTTTTCACACGCTTGGAAAGATACTTTTAGTAGAAGCAGGGCTTCTCCTTTTACCTTTACTTGTATCAATTATTTATCAAGAAAGATCACTATATTTTCCTTTTATTATTTCCATATTAATTTTAGTTCTTATTAGCTCAATGCTGATATTTTTCATTAAAAAAGATAATAGTTCCTTTTTTGCAAAGGAAGGATTTATGATTGTTAGTCTAAGTTGGATCTTTATCAGCCTTTTTGGGTGCCTTCCATTTATTATTAGTAAAGAAATTCCTAACTTCTTTGATGCTTTTTTTGAAACAGTATCTGGTTTCACGACAACAGGCTCGACAATTCTCTCTGATATTGAGTCTATTAGTAAGGGATTATTATTTTGGCGCAGTTTTAGCCACTGGATTGGTGGTATGGGGATATTGGTTTTCGTCCTCGCATTCCTTCCAAATATTGACCCTAGGAGTATGTATATACTAAAGGCTGAAAGTCCAGGACCTCAAGTTGGTAAATTAGTCTCCAAAATAAAAATTACCGCAAGAATACTTTACGGGATTTATCTATTTTTAACGCTCCTTCAGATTTTACTTTTAGTTGTAGGGGATATGCCGCTATTTGATAGTGTGGTTAACGCCTTAGCCACTGCTGGAACTGGTGGATTCAGCATAAAAAATAACAGCATTGCTGCATATAATAGTATATACTCAGAGATTATTATCACAATTTTTATGTTCCTTTTTGCCATCAATTTTAATTTGTTCTATTTTATCTTAATTGGACAAGGTAAACGGCTTTTCGAAAATGAAGAACTTCGCTGGTATCTAGGTATAATAGTATTCGCCATTTTAATTATCACCTTAAATACCCTTAGTACATTTAATAATATGAATGAAGCACTTAGGTATTCCTCATTTCAAGTAGCATCGATAATTTCTACGACAGGTTTTTCAACTATCGATTTTAATAGTTGGCCAGAACTCTCTAAATGGACTTTAGTTATCCTGATGCTTACTGGGGGTTGTGCAGGTGCTACATGTGGAGGAATTAAAATTTCACGGATTGCTATATTATCTAAGACGGTATTGAGTGAGATTAGAAATGCTCTTCATCCACATCAAATTACCACAATACGCTTTGAAGGGAAAAAAGTTGATAATCATGTTATTAAGGGTGTAGCTGCATTTATTATCGCTTATTTTTTCATTTTAATAATTGGAACATTAGTTATTAGTGTTGATAATCTCGATAGTGTAACTAACTTCACTGCTGTAATTTCTTGTTTAAATAATATTGGACCAGGATTAAGTTCAATTGGTCCACTGGGTAACTTTTCAATCTTTTCTAACTTTTCTAAATTCTTTCTCTCACTAATTATGTTAACTGGAAGGTTAGAAATATTTCCGATGTTAATCCTCTTTTCACCAAAATTATGGCGGAAATATTAATGAAAAAAAACATCTAATTTTTAAATTAGATGTTTTTAAATATTAAAACTCACAATTATTTGGTGTTCTAGGAAACGGTATTACATCACGGATGTTTTCTACACCAGTTAAATACATTAACATTCTTTCAAACCCTAAACCATAACCCGAATGTTTAACACCACCATATTTTCGTAAATCGATATACCAAGCTAACTCATCTTTAGGTATTCCCATTTCAACCATTCTTTTTTCTAATATTTCTAACCGCTCTTCCCGTTGCGAGCCTCCAATAAGTTCACCAACACCAGGAACTAATAAATCACAAGCAGCTACCGTCCTTTGATCATCATTCATCCGCATATAGAATGCTTTGATATCTTTAGGATAATTTATAATAAAAACAGGAGCTTTAAAATGTATGTCTGTTAAATATCGTTCATGCTCACTAGCTAGATCTATTCCCCACTTAACTTCATTTTCAAACTTATTTGGAGCTTTCCTAAGAATTTCAATTGCGTCGGAATAATCACAACGATAAAACTCACTTTCTATTAAGGTTTCTAATCGTTTAATTAAATCTTTTTGAACAAACTGGTCAAAAAAATTCATCTCTTCTGGAGCACTTTCTAATACATCTTTAATAATGTATTTTACCATCGCTTCCGCTAATTCCATATTATCATTTAAATCAGCAAATGCTATCTCTGGTTCAATCATCCAAAATTCAGCTGCATGTTTATAGGTGTTAGAATTTTCAGCCCTAAATGTAGGACCAAATGTATAAACATCTCTAAATGCTAAAGCAAAAGCCTCTGCCTCTAGTTGTCCTGTTACAGTTAAGTTAGTTGGTTTTCCAAAAAAATCTTTAGTATAATCAACATTCTTATTTTCATCAAATGGTAAATTATCAAAATCTAAATTTGTAACCCTGAATGTTTCACCTGCCCCCTCAGCATCGGATGCTGTTATTAATGGTGAGTGGACATAAATAAAATTTTTCTCTTGAAAGAATTTATGGATTGCATAAGCAGTTAATGAACGTACACGAAATACAGCACTAAATAGATTAGTTCTTGGCCGTAAATGAGCAACATCGCGTAAAAATTCTCTACTATGTCTTTTAGGTTGAATTGGATAATCTTCTGGGCTATCTCCTTCAAGAATAATATTTGTCGCTTTAATCTCAAATGGTTGTTTAGCATTTGGCGTTAATTCTACAATGCCATTTACTTTTACAGCTGAACCAACACGATATTTCTGAATTTCTTTAAAATTATTTAAATTCACATCATAGATCACTTGGATTGTTTCAAAAAATGTACCATCATTAACCATTAAGAAGCCAAATTGCTTTTGCGCTCGGTTATTTCTTACCCATCCCGATATCTCTACTTCATTTTTTTGGTATTTTTCAATATTACGATATAACTGTCTTACAAATACTTTATTCATTTTCTTCCTCCTTATAATCTTGAATTAAATCGTTTTCTTGAATATCAATATCTACATTGGATATTGAATTAAAATGTTTTTCAATTTTATTTGACGTAGTATATAAATCTTTCGCATTTCGCGAAACTTGATCAATACTTCTCGACAATTTGTCCCATCTTTCTTTATAACGTTTAAATTCTGTACCTAATCTATTTAATTCGTCATGTATTACAGCTGAATACTTATCCCTTTCAATATTTTGTAATATAACTTGTACTGTTGTTAATAAGAACATTAGTGTTGTTGGTGAGGCAATCCAGACTTGTGCTTGTTGTGAATAATTAATTATATCTTGATGATAAGCATTAATTTCTGCAAATATGGCTTCTGCAGGAATAAACATAATTGCAGAGTCAGCTGTTTCATTAGGAATAATATATTTATTTCTTATATCATCAATATGTTTTTTTACATCTTGTTTAAATAATTTTTCAGCTGATAATATTTCATCACTACTTAATGTTTTATCCATCATTTTTTGATAATGTTCTAACGGAAACTTTGAATCGATACATATACTACCTAAAGGTTCAGGTGTGTGTAGTATAGCATCACAGATCTTATCATTGCTTAACTTTTTTTGAAGTTGATAAACCTTATGATTATTTTCTCCAAATGTGGCCACCAATATTTGTTTTAATTGAATTTCACCAAAAGTACCACGTGATTTTTTATCAGTGAGAACATCTTGTAATGAAATAATATTTACCGACAAGCTTTCAATTTTTTTCTGTGCTTCATCGATCTTACTGATTCTTTCAAGAATATTATTAAATGTTTTAGCAGTTTTTTCAAAACCCTCATTTAATCTCATTTCGACTTTATAATTAATTTTTTCTAAACTATCTGATAACTCTTTTTGAATTTGATTTTTAAAATCATATAAATCAGTTTTAATCTTATTATGAAAAGTTAATATTTCCTTAACCGTTTGTTCATTATATTTATTGATATTAACAACAATGTTCTCTCTTAATAAAGCAAAATCATCAGATATTGATTTTTGCATTTGTAAAAATTGTTTCTGTTCAGTTAGTTTAAAATCATTAATCTCTTTAAAATAATTTAGATCATATCGCCTCACTGATAATTGTTTAAATAATAATATTAAACTAATAATAAGCAAAATACTTAATAATACGATGATAATTATTGTTTCATTACTCAAAAACTTCACCCCTTTATTGAAAAATAAAAAACAGCCACTTCGTATTAGGGACGAATGACTGTTATCCGCGGTACCACCCTTTTTGTCTAAATAGACCTCTTTATAGGAATCCTTGTAACGTAGGTAACGTCTTAATCTACTAATTTCGAAAAAGAAACTCCAAGGTGTTCTTCACTATTAAATCTGTAATCGGCTCCCATCATCCCGATTTTGCTGTAACGACCATTAATAGCTACTCTCCTTATCACTGTTTGTTTATATATATATCATTTATACATTATTAAATCAAAAAAGTCAACAGCAATTTTTACTTACCTAAACAAAACTTACTAAATAGTTCATTAATTAGATTATCGCCAACTTCCTCTCCTAAAATTTCTCCTAAGTTAATCCATGCTTCCTTAACATCAATTTCAATCATATCAATTGGCATTTTATTGGAAATAGAATCAAGTGCATCCCCTAATGATTTACGAGCACTTTTTAATTTAGCAATATGTCTACTATTTGACATATAGGTTAAATCTTGACTTTTAATTTCCCCAAGTTCAAATAACTGCTTAATTTCTTTTTCAATCATTAGGATACTATCATCATTTAACATTGATGTTTCAAGATAATTAGGTAATTTTGCTTTATTTATATTTGAATCTAAATCCATTTTATTGATTATTATTATCCGCTTTTTATCTTTAGTTAATTCAAGTAATTTCTCATCATCTTTATTCAATTGTTCATTGTTGTTTAATACTAATAGGATTAATTCAGCTTCATTAACAACTTTTTTTGTCCGTTCTACACCTATGGCTTCGACGATATCTTTTGTTTCTCTAACTCCAGCAGTATCAATTAAGTTTAGGATTATACCTCCAATATTTATATAGCCTTCTACTAAATCCCTTGTTGTTCCAGCTACCTCTGTTACAATTGCTTTTTCTTCTCGCATTAATTTATTTAACAGACTTGATTTTCCAACATTTGGTTTTCCTACGATAACAGTTTTTATTCCTTCACGGATAATTTTACCTGTTTTAGCAACCTCTAATATTTCATCCATTTTCGTTATAACATTTTGGATTTGTGGTTTTAAGATTTCATTTGTCATAACAACTGCATCATCATATTCTGGATAATCAATATTAACCTCGATACTAGCTACGATACCTAATACTACTTCACGTAAATCACTTATAAGGTTAGACACTCTGCCATCAAGAGCATTAACGGCTACTTTTAATGAAGCTTCTGTTTTCGCATTTATTAAATCCATAACTGATTCAGCTTGTGCTAAATCGATACGATTATTTAGAAAAGCCCTTTTGGTAAATTCTCCTGGTTCAGCTAATCTTGCACCTAAAGTTAAAACAATTTCTAAGATTTTATTAGTAACAAAGATACCACCATGACAATTTACTTCAACAATATCTTCTGTTGTATATGTATTAGGAGAACGCATCACAGTTACTAACACTTCATCAACAAGTGTGTTATCCTCAGGGTCAATAATATGACCGTAATGTATCGTATGTGACTTTACATTATGTAAGTTCTTTTCTTTAAATACTTTATCAACTATCTCTATTGCTTGACTACCACTTAATCTTACTATGGATATTGCACCCTCTCCTAGTGCTGTAGATATGGCTGTTATTGTATCATTAAACACATTATCACCTTTGTAATTATATTTTTATTAAAAATAAAACTGCATTTAATGCAGTTTTATCATTTCCTTCTTGGTCTAATTACTAAACATCGATGAGGTTCATTTCCGACAGATTCAGTATATACATCACGCCAATCTGACAATTTTGTGTGTACTATCCGGCGTTCATAGGAATTCATCGGATCTAATTTTACTTCTATTTTTGAATTTGCGACTTCTTTTGCTACTTTAGTAGCCAAAATTTCTAATTGCATTTTGCGTTTTTGTTTATATCCCCCGATGTCAACTAAACACATTATCCGTTCATCAGAATTACGACTAACAACTTGTCTAGTAATAAATTGAATCGCATCCAGTGTTTTTCCTTCCCTACCAATTAATAAAGGGTTATTATCACTATAAATATTATACTTAACCTCATTTTTATTTTTCATCATTTCAATTTTTGCATCTATATCCATAATGCTAAAAATTTGTTTCAAAAATTTTAAACCTTCCTCTGAAGGATTAACATTTAAGGATACTAATGCGGTAATTGATGAACCAATACCTAAGAAGCCTTTTTTCTCACTTTTTATCTCAATATTAAGTTTTTCTTCAGGTACTTTAAAAATGTCTAGTGCCTTAAGTTTAATTTCATCAATGTTTTTACCTTCAATAATTTTTTTCCTCAATTAGAATCCCTCTTTCATTGTTATTTGACTTCTTTATATTTTGCTTTTACAACATTGTCGTCTTTATTTTTCTTGAATGGATTCTTAAAGATAATTATTTGTAAAGTTGAATAAATATTACCAATTACCCAATATAATGATAATGCTGAAGCTTGAGTAAATGAGAACATTAACATCATAATAGGCATAAAATACAACATTATTTTCATCGTTGAGTTATTTTTTGCTTCAGGTGATAAACCATACATTGAAATCTGTTGTAAAACAAACATTGTAATACCAACAAGGATTGGTAAAATATAATAAGGATCGGGTTGTGATAAATTCAAATGTAAGAACGTCAAATTACTTGCTTTATAATTGTAAGTAACTGGAGCTTTAACAACTGCATTATACATAGCTAAGAATACTGGCATTTGTAAAAATGGCATTAAACAACCTAAAAACATATGAACATCATTATCTTTATATAATTTCATCATTTCAAATGACATTTTATTACGTGATTCAGGATCTGTTTTTCCTGCATATTTTTCTTGAATTTTTTTAATATCAGGTTGAATTAACTGCATTTTTTTCGACATATCATTTGATTTAGTATAAACTGGCATTAATAATGTCCTTACGATTAATGTAGTTAAAAGAATTGCTAAGGCATAAGAACCCCAACTACTGGTAAAAAAGTTTAATAACCATGCAACAGGTTGGACAAAGACACGATCCCAAAAATAATCATCATAGTTTAAAGGATATATTTCTCCTGTATTACCTTCACGGTAAATTTTAGCACATCCACTTACATTAATTACAATAATTAGAGAAAATGCAAAAAGTAAAAATCTTGTCAGTCTTTTCTTCATATGTATACCTCACTCTTTAATTAAATTCGCTTTTAATAATATCTCATTAATATATTTTTCAATATCCAAGTATTTTAAATTTATCACTGGAAATCTAACTATTATTAATATATCATAATTTTTTATTATTTCACGCTTTTTTTGATAAATAATTGCTTTTATTTGCCGTTTGATTTTATTTCTCGTCACAGCTTTACCGATTTTTTTCCCAACAGAAATAACAAAACGAAAATAATCCAAATTATTTTCTTTTTTATACAAAATAAAATGCTTACTAACATAAGATTTCTTATCAGCAATTATTTTTTGAATATAATAATTTTTTTTAACAATATATTTTTTTTTCATATGTATCACCAGCTATTTGCTCATGATTACCAAAAAAGACCACTGTTTCAGTTTCAGTGGTCTTTAAACTGCTAAACGTTCTCTACCCTTACTACGACGTCTAGCTAATACTTTACGTCCGTTATGAGTGGCCATACGAGCACGGAAACCATGTGTTTTACTACGCTTACGTTTATTTGGTTGGTATGTTCTTTTCATGTTTTATACACCTCCACTAAGAACAATCGCTAGTAAATTATACTTAATAATTATTTAAATGTCAACCTTTAATTTATATAACTGCTGCGATAATATTTCAAAATTTACTTATAAACAATTTTTCCAGTTAATAACAACCTGTTAATTTTAGCGATTGTGGATAAGTTGATAACTATTTCTTTTTGTTTAATAGCAATCTTTTTTTTCATTTGTTCTTGTTAATTGTTTTCAGAAATAACTTTTTTTATACACATTTTGTGGAAAAGTTATCCAATATTATGTTTTTTTTTATAATTTAGTTTATTTTTCCCCAAAAAAATAGTAGAATTAACATATAGTGTAAAAAAGTTATGAAGGAGGAAAAGTTTTAATGTTTGAGCAATACCAAGAATTGTGGCTTAAAACTCTTCAAAGACTTTCATTAGACTTTGATAAGTCTGAATTTGAAGAAATTTTTAAACCTGTAAATAAAGTATATAAGATACATAAAAATCTAATTTATATAGTTGCTCCTTCTCAATTTCATAAATCAAGAATTGAATCATTTCACATAAAACATGTCGTTCGAGTATTAAATGAAGTTGCTAGAGAATTTCTAGATATTAATGAAAATTTTGATGTAAAAATAATTACTGAAGATTTCATTTCCAATGATGCAACTGTTCCGATTAATGCAATCGATCCCAATATGAACAATTTATATCGTCATAATCTAAAAGCTATTTATACCTTTGAGAATTATGTCGTAGGGCCCAATAATCGTTTTGCTAACTTAGTATCTTTACAAGTAGCAAACCAACCTGGTAAAGTGGCTAATCCACTTTATATTTTTGGAGGAGTAGGATTAGGTAAAACTCATTTAATGCAAGCAATTGGTAATTTTATTATCGATAATGATCCTAATAAAAAAATTCTTTATGTAAAAACAGAAATATTTATCGAAGATTATGTCAAAAAAATTAAAAATAAAACCGACATCGAATTCAGCCAAAAATATAATGATATTGACATTTTATTAATCGATGATATTCAGTTTTTATCAAAGAAAGAACAATCACAATTAGAATTTTTCAAAATATTTGAGAAAATGCATAATGAAAATAAGCAAATTGTTGTTACGAGTGACAAACCTACGTTCGAGTTGAAAGATATGATGGATAGACTTACTTCTCGATTTGAGTGGGGAGCTCAAGTTGACATTAAAGAGCCGGATATAAATACTAGAATTGATATTTTAAAAAAGAAATTAGCATCGGAAAAAATTGGTTATGAAGATGTACCTGTTGAAATATTAGAGTATATTGCGGCAAATTTTACCAGTAACATTAGAATCTTAGAAGGAGCTTTAAAAAGAGTTTTATTCTATGCAACTATGATGAATAAAGAAATTACTTTGGATTTGACTAAAGAAGCTTTAAAAGATGTTATACCTGAAATTAAAAATATGAAAAATACAGAAATTATTGAAATTCAAAAAGCAGTATGTGAATACTATAATATATCTCTAAATAATCTATTATCAAAATCACGTAAAGCATGTTTTGTTTTACCGAGACAAATAGCTATGTATTTAGTAAGAGAGATTAAAAATGAATCTTACCCAAAAATTGGCATGGCTTTTGGAGGTAAGGATCATACAACGGTTATGCATTCAATTCAAAAAATTCAAAATTTACGGATTATTAATAATCAAGTTGATGAAGTTGTAAAAACTCTAATGGATCAAATTACTAGCACTTGTTAATAACTGACAAGTTATCCAATTTTTTTAAACAGTCATTTTTTGACAAAATACAATGTTATATTTTAATTTTAAAGTGTTATACACTTTTCCACAGGACTAATAATAATAATTATTATATAATAAAATAAATATATATTATAGGAGGTCATTATAAATGAAATTTAAAATTATTAATGAGATTTTTATTGAAGCTATTAATAATGTAAATCGTGCTTTATCTAATAAAACACCGATGCCCATATTAAAATCAGTAAAAATCGATTTAACTAATGAAGGAATAAATTTAACCGCAAGTGATTCTAATATTACTATTAAACAATTTATTCCAACCTTTATAAATGATAAACAAATTATTTTTGTTGAAGAAGAAGGTAGTAGTGCAATCCCAGGCAAATTGCTACAAGAAGTATTAAGAAAAGCTAATGATGAATTTGTAGAATTAACAATGATTGAAGATAAATTAGTTCACATTAATTTTAAAAATGCAGTTTTTACCCTAAATTGTCTTGATGTTAAAGAATATCCTAATATCAATTTAATTTCATCTAACCAACCGATAATTGTGGATAGTAAAAAACTGAGTGAAATAATTAGACAAACTGTTATATCAATTGCAACAAGCGAAAGTAGGCCAATACTTACAGGAATTAATTTTAAAGTTCAAGATAATATTTTATATTGTATTGCTACAGATAGTTATCGTTTATCTGAAAAAATTTTTAAATTTGATAATGAAATTACAGATATAAATATTGTTGTTCCGGGAAAAAGTTTATTAGAACTAGAAAAATTAATTCAATCAAAACCAGGGGAAATCAAAATCCATCTTTCAAATAATATTATTTCTTTTGAAATGGATAATTTAATATTCCAATCCAGATTACTTGATGGAACATATCCAGAAACATCGCGTTTAATTCCAAAAGAGTTTGGTTTAACATTAGGGTTTAATCGTCATGAATTAATTGATATAGTAGATCGGGTAAGCTTACTATCAAAAGAAGGTGCAACTAATATTATAAAATTTGATGTTTATGAAGATAAAACGATTATTTCTTTAGAATCTACCGAAATAGGGAAAGTTGTAGAAGAAGTTCACCCATTATCTCAAGAAGGTTCATTACTTAGAATTGGCTTTAATGCTAAATATTTATTAGATGCATTAAGAATCTTAGATGATAATATTGTTAAAATTATGTTTACTGGTGAGGTTAGACCATTTATTGTAAAAACAAAAGATGAATCAATTACACAATTAATTTTACCTGTTAGAATCGAGTAAAAGGCACGAGAAATCGTGTTTTTTTATTTAAAAATAAAACTCAAATCTCTATTAAAAAGTTAAAATTTATGATATAATTGATAAGGTTAGACATCAATTTTAAAGGTGATTTTAGATGAGTAGAAAAGTTTTTATTAATACAGAATATATAACATTAGGTAAATTATTAAAGTTTGAGAATATCCTTGAATCAGGCGGATTCGCAAAGGATTTTTTATTGAATACAAAAGTTACTGTTAATGGCGTATTAGAACAAAGACGAGGTAGAAAACTATTTCCTGGAGACATTATAGATATTGAAAATATCGGAAGCCTTAAGATTGACAAGAATGAAGCTAAAACAACTTAATTTACAAAATTTCAGAAATTATGAAAAATTAACAATTCATTTTAATAAAAATATTAATATCTTTATTGGAAATAATGCTCAAGGAAAAACAACTTTATTAGAAAGCATCTACTTTTTAGCAATATCTAAATCTCATAAGACATATCGAGATAAGGAATTAATTAAATTTGGTTCATTATTTTCAAAAATAGCATGTGAACTAATCAAAGATGATTCAAAAATAAAACTTGAAATCATTATTTCACCACAAGGAAAAAAAGTTTTAATAAATGAGATTGAAAAACGGAAAATTAGTGAATACATTGGTACATTTAATGTCGTTATTTTTGCTCCTGAAGATTTAGAGATTGTTAAAGGTGATCCAGCAAATCGGAGAAAATTTATCGATGTTGAAATTGGTCAAATTTCTCCAATATATATTTATCATCTAAATCAATATAATAGAATATTAAAACAAAGAAATGAATATCTTAAACAAGTAGTTAATAATCGTATTGATTATAATTATTTAGATATAGTTACTAAACAACTTGCAAATCATGGTTCATGGATTACACAAAGTAGAAATTTATTTATTCAGAAACTAAATAAATATGCAAATAATTTACATCAATATATTTCAAATTTTGTCGAACATTTAACAATAACGTATTATTCAAATTATGCTTTAGAAACTAATGAAATTACTCCAGAAGCTATTTTTTCATTATACCGTAATAATTACCAAAGAGATTTAATTAAAGGCAATACACAATTAGGCATTCAAAGGGACGACATGCATTTTTTAGTTAACGGTATTAATGTTAGTGATTTTGGTTCTCAAGGTCAACAAAGAACCACAGCTTTAGCGATTAAATTATCATTGATTGAATTTATAAAAAATGAAACTCATTATTATCCGATTGTTTTATTAGATGATGTTTTATCTGAATTAGATGATGTCAGACAAACCCAATTACTGAATAGTATATCTGATAAAGTTCAAACTTTTGTAACTACTACAAATTTATCAGGAATTAATGATGAACTAATAAAAGCTGCAGATGTTTTTTTAATTGATAATGCGATGATATTAAAAAGAGAAGGTGATTCAAATGGTTAATAATAATTATGGTGTTAATCAAATACAAGTATTAAAAGGATTAGAAGCTGTAAGAAAAAGACCAGGAATGTATATCGGTTCTACGGGTGAAAGTGGTTTAAACCATCTAGTTTGGGAAATTGTAGATAACTCAGTAGATGAAGCTTTAGCAGGTTATTGTGATAAAATAGTTGTTAAATTATTAGAAGATAATATGGTGTTTATTTCTGATAATGGGCGTGGAATACCAGTTGACATCCATCCTGAAACTAAAAAACCAGCTGTTGAAACAATTTTAACTGTTCTTCATGCAGGTGGTAAATTTGGTGGTGGTGGATATAAAGTTTCTGGTGGTTTACACGGTGTAGGATCATCGGTCGTAAATGCATTATCTGAATATTTAAAAGTTATTATCAAACTTAATGGTAATGTTTATGAACAAATATATGAACGTGGACGTCCTGTTACCTCACTGAGCATTGTCGGAGAGACTTCTGAAACAGGTACAACGATTATTTTTAAACCAGATCCAAAAATATTTACAGAAACGATTATATTTGATTATATAACATTAAGAGACCGGATTAGACAATTAGCTTTTTTAAATAAAGGTTTAAATATAGTTATTGAAGATTACCGTGATGAATTTCGTAAAGAATCATTTATTTATAATGGTGGAATTATCGAATATGTTAAGTACTTAAATAAAGGTAAAGAACCAATTAATAGTGAAGTAATTTATGTTAATGGAGAGAAAACCTTTAAAACCAACAATAATTACAATGATAGTGTCAGTATCGAAATTGCACTTCAGTATTGTAGTGATTACAATAATAAAATCTATGCCTTTACTAACAATATTTTTAATGAAAATGGCGGAACACACGAAGCAGGATTTAGATCAGCATTAACAAAAACATTAAATAAATTTGCGAAAGATAAAGGCTTATTTAAAAAAGATGAAACTTTAACAGCTGATGATGTAAGAGAAGGTTTGACAGCTATCATTTCTTGTAAACATACGAATCCTCAATTTGAAGGACAGACAAAAGGTAAATTAGGAAATCCAGAGGTAAGGAGAATAACTGATTCAATCTTTTCTGAAGGTTTGGAAAAGTTTTTTATTGAACACCAATCAGATGCTAAAATAATTATCGAAAAAGCTATCGGTGCATTACATGCAAGGGAAGCTGCAAGGAAAGCTAGAGAATTGACGCGAAGAAAATCACCTTTAGATACTTTAGGATTTGCCTCTAAATTAGCTGATTGTCGTGTTAAGGATCCAGCTTTATCGGAATTATATATAGTTGAGGGTGATTCTGCTGGAGGTAGTGCAAAGCAAGGTCGGGATAGTGAATTTCAAGCGATTCTACCACTTCGTGGAAAGGTTTTAAATGTTGAAAAGGCTAATCTAAATAAAATATTAAATAATAGAGAAATTTTATCAATGACGCAAGCTATAGGAGCCAATGTTGGACAAAGTTTCGATGTAAAACTTGCGCGTTATCATAAAGTAATTATTATGACTGATGCTGATGTCGATGGGGCACATATCAGAACATTGTTGCTGACATTCTTTTTCCGCTATATGAGAGACTTGATTGAAAGTGGTTATATATATATCGCCCAGCCACCACTGTTTAAAATCTCACAAGGTAAAAAAATTCTTTATGCTTACTCAGATAATGAATTAGAGAATATTTTAAGTGAACTAGTAGATGGTCCCAAACCTACCTTACAAAGATATAAGGGGTTAGGAGAAATGAATCCTGAACAATTGTGGGATACAACAATGGATCCTAAAACTAGGACACTGATTCAAGTTACAATAGAGGATGCTTATGAAGCAGACCAGGTTTTTGAAAGACTAATGGGAGATGACGTAGAACCACGCCGAGAATTTATACAACAAAATGCCCGTTTTGTTCAAAATCTAGACATCTAGTTTTGGCTTTAAAGGAGTGAAAATAATGGAGAATCCTGTTTCAGAAAACATAAAGAAAATTAATATTAGCCGCGAGATGAAAACATCATTTTTAGATTATTCTATGAGTGTTATTGTTTCAAGGGCTTTACCTGATGTTAGAGATGGTTTAAAACCAGTTCATCGAAGAATTTTATATGCGATGTATCAATTAGGGATGCATCATGATAAACCATATAAAAAGTCAGCTCGTATTGTAGGGGAAGTAATGGGTAAATATCACCCACATGGTGATTCATCGATATATGAAGCAATGGTCCGTATGGCACAAGACTTTAATTATCGTTATATGTTAGTAGATGGACATGGTAATTTTGGTTCGATTGACGGTGATGGAGCGGCTGCTATGCGTTATACAGAAGCGAGAATGTCCAAAATAGCTATGGAGATTCTTCGCGACATTAATAAGAATACTATTGATTATCGTGATAATTATGATGGTTCTGAGCAAGAACCTGTTGTTTTGCCCGCCAAGTTTCCTAATTTATTAGTTAATGGTTCATCGGGGATAGCAGTAGGAATGGCAACTAATATCCCTCCTCATAATTTAGGCGAAGTAATTGATGGAGTAATTGCCTTAGCTGATAATCCTGAAATATCGGTAGCTGAATTAATGGATTATATTAAGGGTCCTGATTTCCCTACTGGAGGTACAATTCTAGGTAAAAATGGGATTCGTAGAGCTTATGAATTTGGAAGGGGAACAATTTGTTGTCGAGCAAAATACGATATAATAGAGCGAGGCAACAAGAAAAGTATTATCATTACTGAAATCCCATATCAAGTTAACAAAGCAAGACTTATTGAGCGCATTGCTGATTTAGCTAAAGATAAACGTATTGAGGGTATTACCGATTTACGTGATGAGTCGAATCGAAAAGGTATGCGAATAGTCATCGAATTAAAGCGCGATATGAATCCAGAAGTTTTAATGAATAATTTATTTAAACATACATCACTACAAAGTAATTTCAGCGTTAATATGTTAGCACTAGTTGATAATCAACCAAAAGTTTTAGGTTTAAAACAAGTATTAATTCATTATTTAAATCATCAAAAAGAGATTGTTGTTCGAAGAACAAGATATGATTTACAAAAAGCTGAGGCTCGCGCACATATTTTAGAAGGATATAAGATTGCGTTAAATAATATTGACCAAATTATTGCGATTATAAGAGGCTCTGATGATGAAAATGAAGCAGTAGCTAATTTAATTGAAGAATTTTCTTTATCTGATACACAAGCGAAAGCAATAGTCGATATGAGGTTAAAGCGATTAACTAATCTAGAACAGGGTAAAATAGAAAATGAATATCAAGATCTATTGATTCAAATTGCAGAATTTAAATTAATTCTAGCTAATGAAGACAAAGTAAATGATATTGTAAAAAGTGAATTAGAAGAAATTAAAAATAAGTACTCTGATAAGAGAAAAACAGAAATTGTTCAAGCAGATGAATTTGATATTGAAGATGAAGATTTAATACCTGTCCAAGATATTATTATTACTGTTACTGCTCGAGGATATGTAAAAAGAATTCCAGTAGATACTTATAAGTCACAAAATCGTGGTGGTGTGGGTATTAAAGGTATGGCAACTTATGAAGAAGATTATGTTGAACATATGATCTATACATCAACACATCACTATATCCTCGTATTTAGTAACTTAGGTAAAGTCTATAAATTAAGAGGATTTACCTTTCCAGAATATGGCAGGAATGCTAAAGGTATGCCATTAGTTAATTTATTAAATTTTGAAGATGGTGAATCCTTAAGTAGCATAATTGCCATTAAAGATTATGACACTAATTTACTCTTAGTTTTTGCGACCAAAAATGGTATTGTTAAACGAACCCAATTAGATCAATTTAGTAACATTCGTACAACAGGTATTAGGGCAATCAATATTAATGATGGTGATGAATTACTTTATGTCCGATTAACTGATGGCACTAAAGAAATTATTATTAGTTCTTCTAATGGAAAATTAGTCCGTTTTGTGGAAAGTGATGTAAGGGCAATGGGAAGAACAGCTACAGGAGTAAAAGGTATCAGTTTAGATCAAAATGAAACTGTAGTCGGAATGGATATTATTGAAAACCAGCACGAACATGTTTTATCAATTAGTGAATTGGGTTACGGTAAATTGACACCAATATCAGAATATCGTTTAACAAACAGAGGTGGAAAAGGTGTAAAAACTATTAATATCACAGAAAAAAATGGTAAACTTGTTTCAGTTAGGGCTGTTATGAGGGAAAACCTTGACTTGTTTATAGTAACTACAAAAGGGATGATTATAAGACTACCAATAACTCAAATCTCCATTACCGGAAGATCAACATTAGGAGTAAAATTAATTAATTTAAAAGATGATCAATTAGTGGCTAGTGTTGCAATTGTTCCTAGTGAACACGATAATGAGGACGAGAGTATTATAGAATAATTACGGAGGTAATATAAATGAAAAATATTGGTACTGAAAGAGTTAAACGTGGTATGGCTGAAATGCAAAAAGGTGGCGTAATTATGGATGTTATTAACGCCGAACAAGCAAAAATCGCTGAACAAGCGGGAGCGGTTGCAGTAATGGCTTTAGAAAGAGTTCCAGCTGATATTCGTGCAGCAGGTGGAGTTGCTAGAATGGCAGACCCAACAATTGTTGAGGAAGTTATGAAGGCAGTATCTATACCTGTGATGGCTAAATGCCGTATTGGGCATATTATTGAAGCTAGAGCATTGGAATCAATGGGTGTCGATTATATTGATGAATCTGAAGTTCTTACTCCAGCTGATGAAATGTTTCATATTAATAAAAGGGAATTCACCGTACCATTTGTTTGTGGAGCTAGAGATTTAGGAGAGGCTACACGCAGAATTGCTGAAGGAGCTTCTATGTTAAGAACTAAAGGTGAGCCTGGCACTGGTAATATTGTAGAAGCTGTTCGACATATGCGTATAATTATGGCCCAAATTCGCAAAGTTGTTAACATGAATGAAGATGAAATTATGACCTACGCTAAAGAATTGAGTGCACCATACCATGTATTATTAGAAATTAAAAAACTCGGCAAATTACCATTAGTTAATTTTGCAGCTGGTGGAGTAGCAACTCCTGCTGACGCAGCTTTAATGATGCATTTAGGTGCAGATGGTATATTTGTAGGTTCAGGTATCTTTAAATCAAATAATCCTGAAAAATTTGCGAAAGCTATAGTCGAAGCTACAACTTATTATCAAGACTATCATAAAATAGCTGAATTATCTAAGGGATTAGGAGAGCCTATGAAAGGTATTGATTTATCAACTTTAGATAAAAAAGATTGGATGTCAGAAAGAGGGCAATAAAATAAATAAGGGTTGCCCTTATTTATTTTTTCGTTTTTTTTAAGTTCCACATGGAACATTTTTAGCTAAAACTAACTAACAAAGAGAGTGTGAAATAATGAAAATAGGGATCTTAGCTTTACAAGGTTCATACTTTGACCATCAAAAATATTTTGTCAAGTTAGGTGTTGAAACAATACTTGTTAAAACCCCTGAACAATTAGACGAAATAGATGGGTTAGTACTACCGGGTGGTGAAAGCACTACAATGAGAACTTTAATTGATCGATATAATTTTATGAGTAAATTAAAAAGTTTTTGTTCTAATAAACCTGTTTTTGGTACCTGCGCGGGGATGGTATTACTAGCAAAAGAAAACACTGGGTTTCCAACTCATATAGGTGTATTGAATGTCAAATTAAAACGAAATGCTTTTGGAAGACAAGTCAATAGCTTTGAAGAAACAGTTTACATTAATGGCATCGGTGATGTAGAAGGGGTATATATCCGCGCTCCTTATATAGAGGTAGCAAGTGATTACGTAGAAGTGTTAGGTAAACATAAAGAAGTTATTGTCGCGGTTAAACAAAACAATATCTTAGCTACCTCATTTCATCCTGAATTAACTGAGGATTTAAAAATTGGTAGATATTTTATTAATATGATTGTTCAACATAATAAAAAAAATAAAGAATAATTATTACACCTTTGAAGTAAGTTGGCGTTGGATGTTACTATAACTAACTTGAAAGTTAATGCTAACAAAGGTTGTAACGTAGGTATACTCATCTCTAAACACGGGATGAGTATTTTATATCTATGCTTTTATGTACCGCTGATCAGGTGTAGTGTGTCAAGACTTGCTTTGAGGAGTATGGGGTTCTAGTTAATACTATTTTCTAATAATAATACAACATTCTCTATTTACCGTCCTCACTCTTTGGTCTCTTGTTTTCATGACGCACTGATATTGGCAAGAGACAGATCATATACATAATTAAAGTAACTAATTGTTAAGGTATTTTTCCTAATTTATTATATTCGTCACTTTAATTAAAATGAATCCAACGTTCCTTTTTTGAGTGATATTCTGATTAAAACCTTCATAACAAAGAAACCAATGAGCAAATATAAAAGGCCAATCAATAGTTCATTTATAAGGTAACAAAAAAAGGTAGTATTTAATGTGCCTTTATAAGTTAATTCCCGAATTGCTAAAATTCCGTTGGTCGTAGGAAGGAAATAAGCTATTTTTTGCATGAGCTCTGGAAGTATTGTTAATGGATAAGTTATTCCACAAAAAATCATTAACAGTAACCAGATTGATGATGATACGTACATGCTTGTTCTTGCATAAAAAGTTATCCCAGCTATAATCGTACTTAAACCTATTAGACTTAAAGCAATTATTAATACAACTGGCATAAACCAAATATAAATAAGCAGATTACCATTGAATATGTCAAGAATACTCCCTACTGTAAAAAAAACTATAACCGAAGCTAAGAATCCTTCTAGCAAATTTATTACATTTCTTCCGACTACAAACCTAAAATAATTAAAGGGAGCAACCACAATATAAGTTAAAGTACCCATCCACTTTTCATTAGCAATTAATCCTGTCCCCCTACCAATAATACTCCTACCTACGATTGCTACACTATTACCTATAAAAGCAAAAGTAGCTCCTTCTTGTCCAGCTGCCGCATATCCAAGAAACGTAAAGAATATAATTTCAGATATCGTTTTTACAATCCAAGCTGGTAAATAAAGTTTTGGTGGAAAAAGGTAAAATAAATTTTTTGTAGCTAATACAATTTCCTGTTTCCAACAATAGCTCTTTAGCTTTAATACTTTGAAAAATCCCCTGTCCATCTTGCTCTCCTTTCCACCTTCTTTAAAATCAATGAGCCAATAATCAAATTTATTACTCCTATCATTAATAAAAATATTACTGTGGTTATACTCATTTTATTGGTAATTATTTCAAATAAACCTCTTTGTGACCAATATAAAGGGACAGTTTTTGATATGAACTGAATCAGAATAGGAAATAGTTCTATTTGTACTGCAATACCACTTATGATATAAATTGGATATGTGAGAAACTGAACCAATATTTCTGGTTGACGGAAATTAATGAAAAACACACCAACCATCAACCCAATACAACTAAAGGAAAATGATGATGCCAAAATAATGACAATGACTTGAACTAAATCAAAGAATTCCCAAATAGAACCAACAAATATTTGTATCCAAACAAAACTTATTATCACAGAAATATTGGACGCTATAACTACTGCAACAGATTTACCTATAAGAACTAGATAAATTGATTTTGGTGAAACCATTAAATAATCCAATGTACCAAGTCTTTTCTCTCCCTGTAAAATAAATGAAGCTCCCCAGATATTTGCGCCCCATAACCCTAATAATCCTGCCTTTACAACCCCTAGAGCAATTTCATTAGGTCCATTGTTAGCATATATAAAGTAAAACAAAATTGATAGACCTAGTGGAGTAATAATTGCGTTGATAAAGAATAACCTCTCTGTTATAACAAATTTGAAGTGATTCATAAAAGAAAACGTAATAATACGTGTAACACTACTTAACCTACTTATCTTCACCATCTCCCTATATATCCTTATTCTTTAGTACGGATAGATACGCATCTTCAAGATTCATTTTATTTGCTTTCTGTTTAAAATTCTGCACCGTATTTATTTCCCTAATGGTTCCTTTATCCATTAACGCTATACGATCGGCTAGTTCCTCTATTTCATTCATATAATGACTGGTTAGAACGATGGTCTTCCCAGAGTTTTTTAGATTTTTAATTAATTCTCTAATACTCCTAGAAGCCTCAACATCTAAACCTAATGTTGGTTCATCTAAAAAAATTATTTCTGGATTATGTAATAAACACCTTGCAAGATGAATTCTCTGCTTCATTCCCTTGGAAAAGGTTTCAATCTTGTCATGTTGACGTTCTGTCATACCAACAAGATCTAGTAAATTATCAATCCGATGTTTTAATTCTTTAAATGGGATTTCATAGAGATTACCAAAGTAGAGAAGATTGTCTCGGGCAGATATTCGCCAATATAACCCTCTTTCGCCACCATACAAAACACCAATTTTCTTTCTAATTTTCTCAGGTTCTTTAATTATAGAATAATTATCAATTATAATCTGTCCCGTATTAGGTAACGCTAATGTACTTAATAATTTTATTAATGTAGTTTTACCTGCACCATTAGGACCAATTGGACAAAATATTTCTCCTTTTTGGATATCGAAAGAAACATTTGATAAAGCAACGACTTCTTTCTTTCTCCTTCTAATAATACCCGAGGTAACGATATATTTTTTACTAACATCTTTTACTTGAATCACATTCATCTTATCCCCTCCTTTTTTTATAAATTATTGTGTATCTTTTCGATTATACTATTTATATACTTTGTATATGTATAACTCTTTTGCTCTAATAATTTTTTAGCAATACGATACATTTTCAAACTTGCTTCTACATTATTAAATTTTAAATATGAAAATCCTAAGTTTGCATAAATATAGCCATCTAGCGGATTTTGTTTTAAGGTATTTCTATACATACGGATTAATTAATTATAATTATTAACCTTACAACACATTGCCTAGATTACTGATAATGAGTAAAATAAGTTTCATTAAAGTATTTTTTTATAGCCTAAATCAGTATAATATCTCTGACAAATTATGTTTTATTAATTAAATTTAATATTTTATGTGCATGATCAATTAAATTGACTTTATAATAAGGGCAATCGAGTATCTCTTACACATTAATATTTCTTATATTATACATGTGAAGGCTTAAATAATTTGTAGAAAATTGTCGATAATTATAGTATTTTTGGAAATATTAGGATAAATATATATAAAAATCTTTTAACCTTAAACAAAATAAATTTATTTGTTATTAATAAAAGTTTTGGCTTTTAAATGATGTTCAAGATTGTCTGATGTAGAATCAGTTAATATTGTTGCATGTGAAAATACTATGATATATTTAATATTAGAAAACATGAGAACAAAAATTTTTGTTCTTGATCTCAATAATACTACGAACAGTATAAAATTGTTAAGATGTTAATAAGTCGTGAACAGAAAAGAATAATTCACGAGATTAACTAATTGAAGTGTTCCACGTGGAACTACAGATGCTGATGAAAAAATATAAATGAAGTATAACTAAACTTGTTAAAAAAAGCTAAAGAATAAAGGAAATATTATATTCTAGAGATCGTGAAGAGTAAACATGTTTTGAAATAGAGGTAAGCAGTATAGGTTATTAAAACAAAATGATAAAAAGGCGGACTTACACTGACTTTTTGTTTTGATTGTACTAATTTTTGTGGTAAAATGAGATGGTGATAGGAAGTGATAATAATGAAAGTAACAGTGTTAGCGAGTGGTAGCAAAGGCAATTGTACATTAGTAGAAACAGAAGAAAATAAATTCTTGATAGATATAGGAATATCATATAAAGCTTTAAAAAAAGGCTTGGATGATTTAGGCCATACTCCAGAGGAGTTAGATGCAGTGTTTATAACCCATGAGCATATTGATCATATAAAAGGATTAGAAGTTTTTATTAAAAGACATAAAAAATTTATTGTGTTAAGTCAAGGCACTTATGAAGCGATAGTGTCGAGGAAGAAAGTCGGCGTAACTTATGAATATTTTAATGTTATTTCAAGTGATGAAGAAGTATCGCTAAACGGAACTTGTATACAACCTTTTCTTGTTTCTCATGATGCTAAGGAACCATTTGGTTATATAGTGAATGACAATAATAAAAAAATGGTTTATTTAACCGACTCAGGTTATATCAGCCAAGATAATGAAAATAAGATAAAAGATGCTGATATATATATAATAGAGACTAATCATAATATAGAGTTGTTAATGGCAACTAACCGGCCTTGGGCTTTGATCCAAAGAATTTTAGGAGACAAAGGACATTTATGTAATGAAGACGCACTACACACATTACTTAGAGTTGTTGGAAAAAATACTAAGGCGATTTATTTAGCTCATATTAGTGAGGAGGCTAATAATATTGACTTATTGTTGTTAACAGTAAGAGAGATATTTGCTGAATGTATTTACAATGAGAAAATAAAATTTATTGTTGCTAAACAATATGAATTGAGTGAATCGGTTAATGTTTAGGTGGTGTTAGAATGAAAATTAAAATTATTGCAGTAGGCAAAATAAAGGATAAATATTTATCTGGGGGAATTAATGAGTATTTGTTAAGGTTAACTTCGTATATAAAAGTTCATATTATTGAGGTGCCTGATGAGAAGGCGCCTGAAAATTTAACTGTAGCTCAATTAAAAAAAATCAAAGCAACTGAGGGTGAAAAAATACTAGCCAAGATTTCTCCAGATGATTATATAGTAGGATTAGCAATAGAGGGAAGACAAAAAAGTAGTACAGCCCTATCAGAGTTCTTTAATCATCATATGACATATGATGGGAGAGATTTAGTATTTATTATCGGGGGTTCTAATGGGCTAAGCGATGTTGTATTAAAAAGAGCTAATCTATTACTTTCTTTTTCAAAAATGACTTTCCCTCACCAGTTAATGAGACTAATACTTCTCGAACAAATATACCGCTCTTATAAAATTATTCGTAATGAACCATACCATAAATGACAAGGAGGAATTGAGGTTGAAATACGTCTTAAGGTTCTTAATTTATTTTGCAGGACTATTTATTCTCGCAATTGGAATTAATCTTGCGATTATATCTAATTTAGGAGTATCGCCTGTTTCAGCCCTACCTTTGTCGATTAGTGAGGTTATAGGTGTTAGTCTTGGAAAGGTAACTATTGGAGTGTACGCTTTTTATGTTCTAATACAAATTATTATATTACGTAAAGATTTTAAATTGAAAAGTTTAATGCAATTATTATTTAGTTTTGTATTTGGTTTCTTTGTAGATTATACCTCTGTGTTAGTAAGTGGGATTAATTCAAGTAATTATTTTCTTCAGGTATTATTATTACTATTAAGTATCATAACAGTTTCAATAGGGATTGTAATGTTTATTACTATGGATATTGTGCCAAATGCACCTGATGGACTTGTACTTGCTATATGCGATAAAACGCAAACTAATTTTGGTAAAGTAAAGGTGATATTTGATTGTTCATCAGTAATTTTAGCTATTATATTATCATTGCTCTTTATCGAAAGAGTAAGTTCTATTCGTGAAGGTACAATTATTTCTGCATTATTAATTGGAAAGGTAATTGACATAATTTCAAAACCTGGTGTACCGTTTCTTAAAAAAGTAGCATTTGTTAATTCAAAGTAAACGTAAATATTATTGAAAAATAATATTTTTTTTATTCTTAATTATTGAATCTTTTACGTTGCTTTTGATACTTACAGTAGGTAATTATATAGGACCAATTTAATTTTTATTGTAGTTGTAAAAAAAAGATATATATGTTTTTCAATACACAAATAAGTGGTACAATATAGAATATAACATAATTATTAAGGGAGAATAATATGAATATTATTGTGGTGGAAAATCTAGTTAAGAAATACAAAAGTTTAACAGCTGTAAATCAAATTTCTTTTTCTGTAAAAGCAGGATCAATTTTTGGATTATTAGGACCAAATGGAGCGGGTAAGACAACAACAGTAGAATGTATTATTGGTCTTATGAAATTTGATGAAGGCTTTGTTGAAATTTTAAGTCTTAATCCAATAACGGATAATAAAAAGTTATATAAGGAAATTGGTGTCCAATTACAAGAAACATCCTATCAAGATAAAATCAAAGTAAAAGAATTATGCGAATTATTCACAATAATGTATGAGAAGCCACTAGATTACCATAGACTTTTAGAGCAATTTGGTTTGATTGACAAAACAAATACAAATGTAAATCAATTATCAGGTGGAGAACGTCAAAAGATTGCAATTATTCTTGCCTTAATAGCTAATCCTCAAGTAATTATTTTAGATGAACTAACAACGGGTTTAGATCCTAAATCAAGAAGAGAGATGTGGGAGTGTATAAAGAATTTAAAACGTGAAGGAAGAACAGTTTTTATGACAACTCATTATATGGAGGAAGCAGCTTATTTGTGTGATCAAATTGGAATTATGAATAAAGGAAAATTAATTGCGATAGACTCGGTAGAAGGTATTATAGATAAGGCAGATATAGATATAACAATTTCTTTTGAAACTGAAGATGATGTATTTCACATTATTAAAGATGAGTTAAATAAGAAGATTAATAAAATAGAAATAAATAATACTAAGGTAAAAATATATACGAAATCTGAAGATGTTTTAACTGATCTTATTATTTTACTTAGGGATAAGAAAATTAATTATCGTAAAATTGATATAAAGCGACCAACATTAGAAGATGCCTACTTAAAACTTGTTGGGAAAGAAAAGGAGACAGAAGGAAATGCGACGGTTTAAAAAGATTACGATATTAGAGTGGAAATTATTAACAAGGGAATTTATCACAATATTTTTTGCGCTAATTTTTCCTGTTATGATGCTGCTACTATTTGGCTCAATTTATGGAAACGAACCTAATGAGTTTATGAATGGTTATGGCACAGTTGATGTCTCAACACCAGGGTATATCAATATGATTGTTGCTGTGACTGGTTTGATGTCTCTGCCGCTAACTCTAGCTCAGTATCGAGAACGAAAGATTCTTAAGCGATTTATGGCGAGTCCTATTCATCCAATGGATATTCTGTTATCGCAAATTATTGTTAATGTTATGTTAACGTTAATAGGATTAATTATGCTTATTATAGTAGGAATAATTGTCTTTGATCTTAAATTTTACGGTAATTTTTTTGAAGCATTATTGGCGTTTATCATAATTATGTTAAGTATTTTTTCTATAGGTTTGTTCATTACCGCAATCTCTAAGAATACGCGAATGGCAAACGCAATTTCATATATAATATATTTTCCAATGTTGTTTTTATCTGGTGCAACAATGCCACTTGAGTTAATGCCTCAAACGATAAGAATTATTTCTAAGGCATTACCTATGACTTATGGGGTTGAACTATTTAAGGGGATCTGGTTAGGTGATCATCTAATTGATTTTTCGCTTGAGTTATTATTATTAGGCGGGATTACTTTATTGTTTGGAGGTTTGTCTATTAAGTTGTTTAAATGGGTATAATCTTATATGGGACAATTGTGATATTTACAAAATAAAAAATCGATGTATAATAGTAATAGTGAATTATTTGAGGTGATAGATTAATGGGAACTTTGTATACAATCTTGGCCGATATTATCAAGTTTATTCATTTTTTGTATATCATATTTGTTGTTGGAGGACAAATTGTAATTGTAGTGGGGTTATTTCGTAAATGGCCATTTGTGAGAAATTTAGTATTTCGTTTAACACATTTAATCGCGATTCTAATTGTTTCCTTTCAAGAAATCGTTGGTTTACCATGTCCTTTAACAGTACTAGAGGATTATTTAAATAAAAGGGCTGGAAGACCATATTCTGGCGATTTAACATTTATTGGAAGAATATTAGATAGGTTAATTTATCATGATATACCTGATTGGATATTTACGTTAATGTATGTAGGATTTGGTGGTTTGGTTTTAGTCACGATTATAGCGTTTCCACCTTACTTTAAAAAGCGCAAAGAATAATAACAAATAATAATTAAGGATAATTAAACATCCTTTTTTTATTGTTTTTATATATAATTTATGGTAATATTTAATGTTCCAAATAAACCAATAGGAGGATTCGCAATTGAAGAAAAAATTTACACTCTTGTTATTAGTCTTGTTTATAAGTATACTTTATGGGTGTAGCCCTAGTGAAAAAATAGAATTCATGGAACTGACGATTTTATCAGTAAATGATTTGCATGGTTATATTGAACAAGATAATAAAGGTTATGGTGGTTTGTCTAATATGGCATTCAAAATAAATGAAATCAGAAATGAAAATAAATATGATGATGTTGTCTTAATCGGCAACGGTGATTTGTTTCAAGGTACAGCTATTTCTAATATGACCCAAGGTGCTGCGGTTCTGGAATGTATGAATGCGATGGAGTTTGATGCAATGGGCATTGGTAATCATGAATTTGATTGGGGTATTGAAACAATTCTTGCGTATTTTGATGGTGATGAATCAAATGGTGAAGCTGATTTCCCACTACTAAACGCTAACATTTATAATAACAGCGATAACTCATTGTTAACAATCGATAATGGTATAATCTATGACTCTGTTATTATTGAGAAAGAGGATATTGATGTTGGGATAATAAGTTATATCGGTGATGTCTATAGCTCAATCTCTTATGATAAAGTAGAGGACTATTATTTTGATTTGAGAATTGTTGATTCAGTTGAAGAAATTGGTAGTAAATTAAAAAATAATGGAGCTGATGTTATAATCGTAAATATTCATGGTGGATATAGTTCTAATATTGAGGAATATTATTACAATGCTGATATTTCTGAATTAAAGGATGAAAAGGGAGGTTATTTAGTAGACGCCGTGATTAATGGTCATACACATTCTGAACAATATGGTGCAATTACACGGAATGATGGTGTAGACATGCCGCTAATTCAAGCAGGGGCTAATGGTGAAAATCTGGGGAGAATCACGCTTAATATTGATTTGTTATCAATGGATGTTACTGATTATGATATAGAAATGATTGAGGTATCAGATGTAGGAAAGAAATATGATCCTGAAATTCAAAGCATTATTGATAATATAAATGCTGAACTCGATAATAAGGGGTTAGCTATTGCAGGAGAAAGCATTGCTTCAAGATTTGATTTTTATGCTTGGATAGGAAACGTAATGGTTAAGGCAACGGGAGCAGATATCGCATTTCATAATAAAGGGGGCGTGCGTGGAACAGGTGGTATTGAAAAAGGAAAACCTGTCACAATAAAACAAATGTACGAAATTAGTCCATTTGACAATCAAATATTTTTAGTAGAATTAGATTATACTAAAATAAAAAAATTACAAAATGACGATTCCTTATTCAATCAAATAGCCCCAGGAGTTATCCTTAGTGAAGGGAACACATATACCGTGGCTATTATAAGTTATGTTTATTATAAGAGTGTTACAGAAAATGAAAGTGATATTGATACTAAACTATATATTAGAGATATCCTTATAGAAGATATAAAACTCAAAGGCTTAACTGGGGAGAAGTTTTCTCCAATTAGTAATCCTAAAGCTTCAATAGATTTATTATATAAATAGTGGTTGTTATAACCACTATTTTATTTTATACTTGACCTAAAGTTAACTATAGGTTTTATAATAATTATGAGGTGATTACATGTTAATAAGTGAAATAGCTAACAGTTGTGGTTTAACTGTTGAAACATTACGTTATTATGATAGTATTGGATTATTAACTCCTAAAAGAATTAACAATATTAGAAATTATACAGATGCAGATAGAAATAAATTAAAAATTATCGTTGCGATGAAAAATATGAAATTTAGCCTTAAGGAGATAAAAAAGATTATGAAGTTTGATGACCTAATCACAAAAGACTTAGATGAAGATAAGTTAAACCAAGAAAATTGTGAAAACTTATTACAGGAAATAAAAAACAAATTTGCATTTATAAAAAAACAGGAAGAAGATCTTATGTTAATAAAAAGCAAATTAAATAAAATTATTATGAAAATAAACAATTTAATGGATGGAGGGAATTATGAATTTACCGATAGCTAAAATAGGTTATGGATGTTATGCATTAAGTGGTGCTTATGGAACTAATTTGAGTTGTAATGAAAAAATTAAAATCTTAAATTATGCTTTTGATTTAGGTATTACATATTTTGACACTGCAAGTAGCTATGAACAAACAGAGGAATTATTAGGAGAAGTATTCAAATCAAAACGCGATCAAATTACTATTTCAACTAAAATAGATGCAAACATACAATTATCTAAAACGAACGTGTTAAAATCATGTGAAGCTAGTTTAAGAAAATTAAAGACAGATTACATTGATCTATATCAAGTTCATTACCATGATCCTAATACGCCAATAGATGATGTAATAGAAGGATTAGAAAAACTTGTACAGGGTGGGAAAATAAGATATTATGGAATCGGACATCTTCCGCTTGATACAACAAAATTATATTTAAGTAAAGGTAATATCGCATCAGTACTAGCAGAAGTAAGTGTTTTGTCGTTATATCGGTATCAAGAATTAGCCTCGTTATTTCCAGTGTTTGATTTTGGCATAGTGGCTTTTGGTTGTACTGGTAGAGGAATATTAGGAAATATTGATAAAGAGACTTTATTTTCACCAAATGATATCCGTTCAATTGATCCATTATATAAAAGAGAAAGACTAAAAAATGCGCTATTTATTAAGGAAAAATTAGCAATAATAGCAGAAGAGTTAAATATATCAGTTATCCAATTAGCGTTACTATGGGTCATAAATCAAAAAAGGATTGTAAAAATATTAATTGGTCCAACAAATATTAATCATTTAATTGAAAATGTAGAGGTAATTAATAAAGAATTACCACAAAATATTATCGAAGCAATAGATCAATTAGTGCAAAAGGCACATTCTCAATTAGAGGTTATTTTAGCTAAAGAGATTAATACTATTCTTGATAGCACAACTTCTGCTTCAATTAATGACTTGATATATGTTTTAGAATATTGTCTAGAACATAATAAAATATCATACCAAGATGGAGTTAAAATATTTTCTGAAGTAATGGCTGTTAAAAAAAGGAATAATTATTCTCAAGAAGTAATCAAGAAGCTAAAAATTGAGATTAGAAATAATATAGGAAGTAGCGGAGTTATATGAGAGTAAATAAATATATCAGTGAATCTGGTTTATGTTCAAGGAGAGAAGCCGATAAGTTAATCGAGAACAAACGTGTGACTATTAATGGGGTAGTTGCAGAAATTGGATCCATTATAAAGGATATAGACATTGTTAGGGTTGATGGAATAATAATTAAGTCTAAACCGAGGGATATTTATCTTGCTTTTAATAAACCACCTGGTATTGTAAGTACTACAGATCAAACGATTCAGGGAAATATGATTGATTATATTAATTATCCGGAAAGGATTTTTCATATCGGTAGACTTGATAAAGCTTCGGAAGGATTAATATTATTAACAAATAATGGCGATATTGTCAATAAAATATTGCGTGAAGAAAATAATCATGAAAAAGAATATCTTGTGACAGTAAATAAAAAAATAACTTCAGTTTTTATAAACAAAATGTCAAGTGGTGTAGAAATATTAAATACCACAACTAAGCCATGCAAAATTAACCAACTAAGTGAGAGAGTTTTTAGTATTATTTTGACTCAAGGTTTAAATCGTCAAATTCGAAGAATGTGTAGTGCATGTAATTATCGGGTAATGAAATTAAAAAGAGTTCGGATAATGAATATAAAATTAGGGAAATTAGCTATTGGCACTTGGAGATACTTAACTAATGAAGAATTAACTGAATTAATGAATCATCTAAATTGATGATTCTTTTTTTCATTTATTGTGCTTGTTAATAATACAATGTATAAAGACAATAAAAGGAGGATAACATGTTTAAGAAAATATTGAATCCAATATTATATCATGGTGAGAAAAAAAAGAAGAATTTCTTTGAGGGTTGGTATTATAAAATCATTGATAGGGATGGTAAGCATTCATTTGCGTTTATACCAGGTATTATTATGGGAAAAATTAACGAAACTGGACATTCATTTATCCAAGTAATGGATGGTAGTAATGTTAAAGCAGATTATTTAAAATTTTCTAAAGGTCAATTTAAACATAACCATGACCCATTTATGATAATTATTAATAATAGTTATTTTTCATTAACAGAAATTAATCTAAATCATTATGATAATAATATTCATATTTTTGGCTCGATTAAGATTGTAGATGTTGTCAAATGGCCTGATAGTTTAATTAATCCTGGTAGTATGGGGTTTTATAATTATTTATTATTTATGGAATGTTATAGCCATGTTTGTTGTTTAGATGGAGGTATAGTAGGGGAATTAATGATAAATAGACATAAATATGACTTTACTGGTGGAAAAATATATATTGAAAAGAATTGGGGGAAAAGGTTTCCAGAAAATTATTTGTGGTTACAAGCAAATAATTTCTTGGATAAAAGTGTAGCGTTAACGGTTTCATTAGGTAGGGTTCCATTAGGATCATTTCATTTTAATGGATTTTTAGCTGCCTTTCTATGGAAGAATAATGTTTATAAATTCACCACAATAAATCGTAGTAAGATCGAACTTTGTAATAATCATAATAAAATTAAATTGAGTTTTAAAAAGGATAATTATCTTCTTAATGTCGAAGCATTTTATAAAAATGATGAATTTATTAAAATATTAGCTCCTCAAAATGGAGACATGGTAAGGACTGTTAAAGAAAGTATCACTAGTTGTATTAGAGTAGAATTTATGGATACTAAAAAGGAAATGATGTTATTCCAAGGCGTGTCTAATAACGCTGGTGTTGAGATAGTCGGTAATCTTGTAAAAGAAAAGAAAAGTTTATAATGACTCTTCATTATAAACTATCAGTTTCAAAATATATTTTAGGTACTCGAAATTGTGTTTTCATTTGTTTGTGTAATTGTAAATCATCTAGTAATTCACCAAAGCGTTGAAAATGAATAATTTCTCTTTGTCTTAAAAAACTTAGTGGTTTAATTATATCGGGGTCATTAGTTAAATTTAACAGTTGCTCATAGGTAGCACGCGCTTTTTCTTCGGCAGCTAAATTTTCATAAATATTTGCGATTGGGTCACCTACATTGTTTATATAAGCTGTTGTGAAAGGTTCACCTAATGGAGAAGATGGGAAAATTCCTCCATCCCATATTCCGTAATAACCTTGAAGTCCCGCATCTATAAATTCTTGAGGTGTAGCATCTTTTGTTAATTGATAAATAATTGCTTGAATTACTTCGACATGGGCTAATTCTTCTGTACCAATATCATTTAATAATCCTTTACTTTTACTAGTTGGCATATTCACACGTTGTGATAAGTAACGAAGTGCTGCAGCTAGTTCTCCATTTGGACCTCCAAATTGCGTAAAAATAGCATTTGCCATTTTTAAATCTCTTCGTTTAATATTTACGGGTACTTGTAATTTTTTTTCATAAATCCACATATTAAAACACCATGTCTCCTTCCCAAGGCCATTTTTCGTCTTCAGCTACCCACTTCCAGTAATTACCGCTAACATATGCCTCACCGAAGCCTAATAAAGGACCATATTTTTGATTATAATTTTGCTTAAGTTGTTGTAATTCTTTAAGTACATAGCTGTAATCTTGTAATGCTTGTGCATCACTTGGATGAGTATCTAAAAATAAATTTAGTTCAACAGCACAAAAACTTAATTCTTGAATTTTTCGCATTAAGTCTTGCCTTGATAACATCTGATCCATATTGATTATCCTCCTAAAATTTTAAAGGGTGTGGTGGTTTATAAGGTTGAAATAATTCCCTAAAAATAGTTCCGTGATATAAAGCTTCGTTAACATTAAATAAATTGCGATACATTTGAATAGGAATATAAGCTTGTGCTAATTTTGGTGCTGACTCATGTTTTAAATACTGTTCAATATTTGGAGTTATCATTTGTGTAAACACCTTCCTCGATTATATTTCGCTATATGATATGAGTTTATGGGTGTTTTAGTTACATATAATAAATTAATTGGTATTATTGTCTAGTATCGCATCTATACTAATAATGGAAAAGGAGGTTTGTATGAATTATACTTGTAAAGTAAAACATGTTTTTCCAGGTGGAAATACAACCAAAGGTTTTTTTTCTTATTTTGATCAAATACTTCCACAAGATGAAGCTAACCATATATTTAGTATTAAAGGAGGCCCGGGTGTTGGAAAATCATCTTTAATGAAAAAAATCGGAAAGAAAATGACAGAGTTAGATTTTTTTGTGGAATATCATCACTGTTCATCTGATCCTAATTCGTTAGATGCCTTAGTAATTCCAGAACTTAAAGTTGCGTTAATGGATGGAACTAGTCCTCATATCGTCGACCCTTATAATCCAGGTGCAGTAGATGAAATTATTAATTTAGGTGAATATTGGCAAGAGCAAGAAATAAGAAAACATAAAAAAGAAATTATGGCAACAAATGCTGAAATTAAACAAAAATTTGCGAAAGCATACCAATACTTAAAGGCAGCTAAGGAAATATATGATACTTATGAAATTACGGAAAAAAAAGCACTAAACCAAATTGAATATTATCAAGTAAAAACAGATTTTATTCATGAAATTTTTACTAAAGTAAAACATGCAAATAAATTAGGCAAAAAAAGACATTTATTCAGCTTCGGATTAACACCTATAGGAATTACTCAATTTAGGGATACCATAATATGTAATTATGAAAAACGATATGTATTAAATGAGTTAATAGGGATAAATAGTGAAGAAATAATGAATGAAGTTGTTCAAATGGCGATAAATAAGGGCTTATATGTGGAATGTTATCACTCTCCAATAAAGGTTGAAAAAATAGAAGACATTTTATTACCTGAAATAAACATCTCAATTTCAGTTAATAATCACTACAATAAATGTGAGTTTGATTATCTTAAAGCAATTGATTTAACACAATTAGTAAAAAATAATTACTATCAGACCATTAAAACTGAATTAAATGAAGATCAAGATTTATTTGAAGTCTTATTATATAAAGGATTAAATTATATAAGTAAAGCTAAAAAATTACATGATGCATTAGAAGCATTTTATGTTCCATATATGAACTTTAATAAAATCGATCAATATTTGGAAGTTTTAATCGCAAAAATATTAAGTTATAAAGAATAAGTTCCATTTATTGGAACTTTTTTAGTAATATAGTAATAGACATGTTATAATAAAGATGCAGAAAAAATTGTTATATAGAGGTGATAATTAATGAATAATTTTATTTGGTATAATCCAACGAAATTGTATTTTGGAAAGGGTCAAATAAAGAAGCTTAATTATGAGCTAAAGAATTATCAAAAAGTATTATTGGTTTATGGAGGAGGGAGTATCAAAAAGATTAGTTTATATGAAGATGTAATTGAAATATTAAAAGATAATGAAAAGTCTTTCTTTGAACTATCTGGTGTAGAACCTAATCCTAAAATTAAGACAGTAAGAAAGGGTATTGAAATTGTTAAAACACAGAAAATTGATCTGATATTAGCAATTGGTGGTGGAAGTACAATCGATACTGCTAAGGCCATAGCGGTTGGTTCTGTATCGCAAAATGATATTTTAGATTTATTAAAAAATAAGTATATTCAAAAGGAAGGTATCGCAATCGGGACAGTTTTAACATTATCCGCAACTGGTTCAGAAATGAACCCCCGTTGTGTTATTAGTGATGATGAAGCTAAATTAAAGTTAGGTTTAGGAATTTGGGAGGTTCCTGCGACATATCCAAAGTTTTCAATTTGTGATCCTACCTATACATTAACTGTACCTAAAAATCAGACAATAAATGGAGTCGTTGATATAATATCTCACACACTTGAACAATATTTTAATCGTAATGAAAATAATATAATTGGCGAACGTTTTGCTGAAACACTAATAAAAACAATGATTGATATCGGTCCTAAACTTATCAACGATTTACAAAATTATCAGTTACGTGAAACAATGATGATTTGTGGAACTTTAGCTTGGAACGGTTTATTAAGAGGCTTAAATAATAACGGTGATTGGGCAAGTCATCAAATTGAGCATGCATTATCAGCTGTATATGATATAGCCCATGGTGAGGGTTTAGCCATCGTTATACCAGCTTGGATGGAATATTGTGCAGAAAAAGACCCTTCTAAGTTTGTTGTATTTGCTAAAAACATTTTTAATATTAAGTTGGAAAATAAAACAGATCAGGAAATTGCCTTCGAGGGGATAAAGGCTTTTAAAATGTTTTTAAAAAAGATTGGTGCTCCCCAATCAATGAAGGATTATAAGATAAAAAACGTTAATATCGATGCTTTAGTTGAAAAAACAATGTTAGGTAGAAAAACTATTGGTCAATACATCTTACTTGATGCTAATGATGTTAAGAAAATATTAAATATAATTTTCTAGGAGGATTATGAAAGTAGCAGAAAAGTTTTTAAAATATGTAACATTTGACACAATGTCAAATGAGGAAGTTAATGATTGTCCAAGTAGTAAAGGACAAATAGAATTTGCTAACTACCTTGTAAATGAGTTAAATTCCCTTGGAATAAAAGAAGTCAAACTAGATGAGTTTGGCTATGTCTATGCAACAATCCCAAGCAATATTGAGAAAAGGGTACCAACAGTAGGTTTTATTGCTCATCTTGATACAAGTCCAGCTGTATCGGGGAAAAATGTAAAACCAAGAATCGTTAACCATGATGGTAATGATATTATCTTAAATGTTGAAGAAAAGATAATTTTATCAGAAACGGAATTTCCTAATCTTAAACAATATCGCGGAAAAGAAATTATTGTTACTGATGGATTAACTTTACTAGGAGCAGATGATAAGGCTGGAATAGCAGAAATTATTGCGGCGATTGAGTATATCTTAGAAAATAACGTAAAACACGGAGAAATAAAAATAGCCTTTACTCCAGATGAAGAAATAGGTAGAGGAGCAGACAAATTTGATGTAAATTATTTTAATGCAGATTTTGCTTATACTATCGATGGTGGTGAATTAGGCGAATTACAATATGAGAACTTTAATGCTTGTGGAGTTAAAATTAAAATTCAAGGCAAGAGTGTCCACCCTGGTAGTGCAAAGGATAAAATGATTAATGCAGCATTAATAGCTGCAGAAATAGTAGCGATGTTTCCAAAAGCTGAAGTACCTGAAAGGACATCCGATTATGAAGGCTTTTTCCACTTAAGTTCTATTAGCGGTAGCGAAGAATATGCTTCATTAAGCTATATTATTCGTGATTTTGACTTAAAAAGTTTTTGTAATCGAAAAAGAGTTGTTGTAGAAATAGTTGATTCAATTAACAGTAAATATCACAAGGAAATTGCAACTTGTACAATTGTAGATCAATATTATAATATGAAAGACCAGTTTAAAGATGCAATGTATATTATTGATATCGCAAAACAAGCGATGAATGATCTTAATATAGAACCAAAAGTAGTTCCAATAAGAGGAGGTACTGATGGAGCAAGGTTATCATTTATGGGCTTATTGACACCGAACATTTTTACTGGTGGACATAATTTTCATGGTAAATACGAGTTTATTCCGATTGAATCAATGGAAAAAAGTAAAAACTTAATTATAAAAATAATCGAGAATATAGCTGTTACAAAAGGTAGGTGAGAAAGTGTTAGAAATTAAGCAATTAACAAAACGATATGGAAGTAAATTAGCTGTAAACAACATTAGTTTTTCTGTTAAACCTGGAGAAATATTTGGCTTTTTAGGTCCTAATGGTGCAGGAAAAACAACAACAATTAAAATGATTGTGGGATTATTAAAACCCGATCTAGGTGAGATTATGATAAATGGGATTAATAATCAATTAGACCCATTACGAGCAAAAAGACAATTTAGCTTTGTGCCTGATAATTCTGAGATTTTTGAAAAAATAACAGGATACGATTATTTGCAGTTTATCTGTGATGTCTATAAAGTGCCAGCTACAGATCGTGAAGTAAAATTAAATTCTTTATTAGAAAAACTTGTTTTAAAAAATGATATTAATGGATACATATCTGGTTATTCTCACGGGATGAAACAAAAATTATTATTAATCGGTGCTCTAATCGCAAACCCAAAAATTTTAATTTTAGATGAACCAATGGTTGGGTTAGACCCAAAGGCACAGCATACTGTAAAAGAATTACTATCAGAACATTGCTTAAATGGTAATAGTGTCTTTTTCTCTACTCATGTTTTGGAAGTGGCAGAAAAGGTATGTAATCGTGTTGCGATAATTAATAAAGGTGAAATCATAACGATTGGTTCTTTAGATGAAATCCGTAAGAAAATTGGCAAAGATGAGTCATTAGAAAATATCTTTTTGGAGTTGACTGAATAATGAAGGAATTTATGCTGACATTTAAACTCTTACTTAAACAAAATTTATCATTAGGTTATTTTAAAGAACGAATAAAGTTTGATAAAAAATTCCGCAATATGTTATTAGCTATGATATTTGTCTTAATTTTATGTTTACCTAGTTATATTTTATTAATAAATACAGTAATCAATATTTTTGAAACATTCCAAACCCTATATCTAGAGTCATTATTTATTGTAATGGCAATATTTTTATCAATATTCTTAATAATCTTTTTTGGAATGTTCCAAATTATCGCCTACTTTTATTTTTCCAGTGATGTAAAATTGATGACTCCACTCCCAATAAACCCCAAGTACTATTTAATCAGTAAATTCTTTATCATCTATCTTTGGGAATTGATTTTAAGTTTATTTGTTATTTTACCATTCTTTATTGTATATGGAGTTTATCAACAGCTATTTATCTATCAATGGGTGGGTCTTGCAATCTGTTTCTTATTAATTCCTGTTATTCCTCTAATAATTATTGGAGTGCTCACTGTTTTATTAATGAATATCACTAATTTTGTAAAGAATAAAGATGCTATTAGGATGATTGGTTATATTATCATGATTGGGGGCTTGCTTCTATTCCAGATGTATATATATCGTAACTTTCTTCCACAAAGTCCAGAAGAACAAGTTAATGTCTTTGAAAAGTTAATAAATAATAGTTCCTATTTTTTAGATCGTTTCTCGGTTTACTATCCAATAACTAAACTGATTGATTATGCATTAAATGGTACTGCCTTAGAAGCATTTCTGGGTGTATTTATTTTTATCCTAGTATCTGTAATTTTCCTATATCTATTTTCACTATTTTTAGAAAGGGTATTTGTTAAAGGGTATTTAAAAGAACATGCTAATCCAGCTATTAAAAAGAAAAAATATCAGCCTAAAACTTATAAAAAAAGATCTGTAAGTGTAGCGATTGCTCGAATTGACTTTATTACTTTATTAAAAGTACCAATTTATGCTTTCAATACCTTTGGCGTTATTTTGATTTTACCAGTTATGTTTATCATTATGTCAATATCCGTAGGTGGGAATGAGACAACGGAAATGTTAACTAGCTTTTATAAAAACTATAAAATTGATTTATGGTTAGCTATTATCCTATTTTTAACCGTAACAGCCTCAATGATTCCAATTGCAGCAACAAGTTTTTCTCGTGAGGGAAAAACAAATTGGATTATGCGTACTTTACCAATAAGCTCAAAAGATCATATTAAAGGCAGATTATTAACTCCAGTTATAACATTATTGGTTTTTAATGTGATAATGATTACTCTAACCCTGATTTTTCTATCAAAGATTAGCAATAATATTAGTGAGGATTTTATATATGGTGCTATTTCCTTAATAATTTCACTTGTTCTTAGTTTACCTATCTTAATAATTAATCTTTATGTAGACTTAAAAAAACCACTGTTAAATTGGGAAAATCCACAACAGGCTGTAAAACAAAATCTTAATGTTTTAATTTCTTTAGGTGTTGGCTTTGCCTATGGTACAATTTTATTTTTATCTTATAACTTTGTCTTTAAGCGCTTTTTACCATATCAAGCTATATTAATAATCTATTTTGTAAGCGGGTTCGTTTTAGCATATTATTTATATCGCTTTATAAAAAAAGATTTTTATCTAAATCTCATTGATATGGAATAAAATATAAATAGAGGTGATTATATGTATAACTATCTAAGTACACTTAATGTAAAAAAAGAAACAAAGACCATTTTTTGGGGAGTAACTGAGAAAATGGAGGATAATGAATTAGCCCCTATTATCAATGAATTAAAACTCCGTAAAAAAGTTACTAGTTTTGGTGAGGTCACGGATTATTATCCTTTACAAGACTTTAGTTGTCCAAAGATAACTTTTATTGGTTTAGAGAAGGGGAGCAATTTTGCACTAAAAGACATTTATAAAATTGCAGCAAAAATTGCTAAGTCAATTGACAATGATTCAGTAATTTGCTTAGACTCATTTAGTACTTTAGAAAATAATCATGACTTATTATGTGAAAAGTTTATTGAAGTAATTGAACTTGTAAATTACACGTTCAATAATTATAAAACAAATAAAAAAGAAAAGAAGAATTATACGATTAGTATTAACAGTAAAAGTGATGTTAGTAAAGCGATGGACTTAGGTTTTATAAATGGCGATGCTACTAATCATGCTCGAGATTTAGTTAATGAACCTCGAAATAAAATGACTCCAGCAGTATTAGCTAATTATGCAGAAAATTTAGCTAAAAAATTAAAAATAGCTTATAAAATCTATGACAAACCCGAAATCGAAAAATTAGGAATGGGTGCATTTTTAGCAGTTAATAAAGGTTCTAAGGAACCATGTAAATTAATCCACTTAAAATACCGTAACGGTGCAAGTAATGAAATTACAACCTTAGTAGGTAAAGGATTAACATATGATTCAGGGGGTTATTCACTTAAACCTAAAAATGGTATGGCTGGCATGAAAGGTGATATGGGGGGAGCAGCATCGGTTTTAGGTGCAATCGAGATAATTGCACGAAAGAATCTATTGGTTAATGTAGATGTCGTAATTGCAGCTACGGAAAACTTAATTAGTGATGATGCCATTGTACCCGATGACATAGTAACAGCTATGAATGGAAAAACAATTGAGATTTTAAATACAGATGCTGAAGGAAGATTAACTTTAGTTGACGCTGTAACATTTGCGAGAAAAAATAATGCTTCACGAATAATCGATGTTGCTACTTTAACAGGTGGTGTTGTAACTGCTTTAGGGACTGAGATTACAGGGGCATTCACAAATGATAAGGAATTTCTTAACCTCGTTAAATTAGCATCAGAAAAAACAGGTGAAGAAATCTGGGAATTACCAGTTGAACAATTTAGAGAAAGATGTAAAAAAAGTGAAGTAGCAGATTATAATAATTCTCCTGGTCGTGATGGTCATGCATCCTTTGGAGCAGCTATTATCAGAGAATTTGCTGAAGATACTCCTTGGGTTCATTTAGATATTGCTGGTACAAGTTCAAAGCAAAGCTCACATTTATTAGGACCTGAAGGAGCAACTGGAATTATGGCAAGAACACTTGCAAAAGTATTTGAATAATATTAAAACCAGTTCTAATTTTAGAACTGGTTTTAATATATTATGACAATGCTTTAATAATGTCCTCTGCAATATAACTTAAATCTTCTTTAGAATATTTATCCATATTATTGGTATAAATAAGATTAAAGCCATCACCATTATCATATCTTGGAATAAGGTGAACGTGGTAATGAAATACCGTTTGTCCAGCACTTGCCCCATTATTGTTAACAATATTGATTCCATTAGCACAGAAAGCTTTAGTAATAGCACGAGCTATTTTTGGAACATGTTTATGGATGTGACTAATTACAGCTTTATCGATATCAAAGACATTTTCATAATGGTTTTTTGGAATAATAAGTGTGTGGCCTTTAGTTGCCTGTGAAATATCTAAGAAAGCAATTATAATGTCATCTTCATAAACGGTGACACTGGGAATATCCTTATTAACAATTTTACAAAAAATACAATTATTCATTCTTACCTCCAACATTATTACTCATTAGTATTATAACAAATATGAATTTTAAATGATATATGGTATAATAGAAAAGGCATTTTTGTAGAAAGGATTTAACCATGGGACATCGTAAAACAACTGAAAAATTGGTTTTTATCGCACTTTTAGTGGCACTGAGTGTCGTATTAGGTATTTTTGATAACTTTTTGTCATCTTTTGCATCAGCTCAAGGAGTTAGATTAGGACTAGCTAATATTGTTATCTTAACTGGTATTTATTATTTGAGTTTTCGCGAAGCATTATTATTAGTTATCTTAAAATCTGTCTTATCAGGACTGCTATTCGGTCAATTTATGTATTTCACGATTAGTATTTCGGGGACACTTTTAAGTTTTTTTGTAATGTACTTTTTACTCCATCTTGGAAAAAAAGCAGTGAGTTTAATTGGCATAAGTGTAGCTGGTGGAATTTCACACAATATTGGTCAAATTATTGCGTTAATTTTTTACAATGGTTTAATCGTCGTTTTTAACCTATTGTGGTTAATACCATTTGGTATAGGTACAGGAGTTTTTGTAGGTTATATCGTTACATTATTAAAAAAATATTTAGATAAAGGGCAAGTTTTTCAAACAATAACAAATAAATCTAAGGAAAAATTAGATTGGGAGCAGATAATAAATGGTAAGTAAAATTGAATTTGCTAATGATTGGGATGATTTGTTGAAGCTAGAAATTCAAAAACCATATTTTATAAAGCTAATGACTTTTTTAAAGACAGAGTATCAGCATTTCCTGATTTACCCTAAGTTTGAAAATCTATTTACAGCTTTAAAAATGACTAGTTATCATGAAACAAAAGTAGTCGTTATAGGGCAGGATCCTTATCACCAGCCTAATCAATCACATGGATTAGCATTTTCAGTAATCAAGGGAAATAAAATTCCTAAATCATTACATAATATATTTCTTGAATTAGTAGATGATGAAAAGATTGATTATCCAAGTCATGGAAACTTAGACTCTTGGGCAAGGCAAGGTGTGCTGTTACTGAACAATGTATTGACAGTAAGAGATAATGAACCTAATTCTCATCGTCATAAAGGTTGGGAACAATTCACTGCTAAAATTATTAAGCTATTAAATCAAAAAAATGAAGCGGTGGTATATTTATTATGGGGAAAAAGTGCTCAAAAAAAGATACCTTTGATTACGAACGATAATCATAAAATCCTTACAGCTCCGCATCCTTCTCCATTGTCGGCATTTAGAGGATTTTTTGGTTGTAAACACTTTTCTAAAACAAATCAAATTTTGGTACAAAATAATCTTAAACCAATTAATTGGCAAATATAAAAGTAGGCTACAAAGCCTACTTTTGGTCTTTAACTTCCTTTTTCCGTAGTTGTGTTGGAAAATTTTGTTGTGAAAATGGATACTCATAGTTAATTTCTTCATCAAAAGTAATATAATTAAGATAAATCATTAATAATAAGTATCTCATTTCTGTAGCTGTATCTCGGATAATTATATGGTCTTTACCGGCCGCTTCAATTGTCCCGCGGAATATTTTGCTTCCCCATTGTGAATTTTCAAAGTTCATATAGACAGTAGCAATTTTTCCCCGATTTAGACGAAGAATATTTTCAATGTAGGATTGTTCAAAAGGAATAAATCCTTGTTGAGTGACTTGTGGTATTTGACCTGCGTATGGCATCTGTGGATAAACTTGTGGATAACCTGTTTGTTGTGGTTGAAATGGAAATGTTTGATATCCAGGTGGTTGTTGTAATGGGCTATCCATCGCTGGATACGTAGGAGTTGTATAAGTATTCATAAAATCCCCCTTTTATCTATCTAGGTGACTATAAAATAAATAGTCTTAAAAACAAAATTATAGTATCACCTCAATATTAAAATATATGTCAAATATCCTAAAATGTTACTTGAATTAGTGAAAAAAGGTGATTATTGTCGTAAAGATTGGTAAAATGATTAATGTAATGGAGATGATTTGATGAAAGAACTAAAAGTATTTCGTGATCCGATATATGGTTATGTTAAAGTTGAGGAAGATTTAATCTGGAAATTGATCCAAACAAAAGAATTTCAAAGGTTAAGAAGAATTCATCAATTAGGTGGAGTCTTTGTAGTTTTTCATACTGCAGAACATTCACGTTTTTCCCATTCATTAGGAGTTTATGAAGTTGCACGAAGAATAATAACAGAAGTTAAAGCTATTAAGGAAACACTTACTACAGAAGAAAAGTTGATTACTTTATGTGCTGCTTTGCTTCATGACCTTGGCCACGGACCATATTCTCATGCATTTGAGACAGTCTTTAATACAGTTCATGAAGAATATACAATTATGATAATTGAAAGTAATAAAACTGAGGTACATCAAGTATTAGAATCATATAAAAAAGGTTTTTCGCATCAAATAGCAAATGTAATCGGAAAGAACTGTTATCGGGATGAGTGTAATTCAGAAAATTGCGGTCATCAGATTATAAAACGTATAATTAGCAGTCAATTAGATGCTGATCGTTTAGATTACCTCCAAAGAGATGCCTATTATTCTGGAGCTACATATGGAGAGATTGATTTAGAAAGAATAATTAGAAGTTTTTTAGTTGTTGATAATAAAATTGCTTTTAAATATACTTCAATGCATGCGATTGAAGATTATTTAATGAGCCGTTACCATATGTATTGGCAAGTATATTATCATCCGGTAGGTATTAGCTATGAGTTAATTTTGGTAAATCTATTTAAAAGAGTCCGTAATCTAATTTCAAATTATTATCAGTTTAAGTGTGATGTGTCAGTTATTAAAGTGTTGATGAGTAACAAAATTAATGTTGAAACGTATTTGGAACTAGATGAACCATGGCTTATTCAGTTAATAAAAAAATGGCGTAAGGAAGATGATGTAATCTTAGCTGATTTGAGTAATCGGTTTATTAATCGGAATTTGTTTAAATATGTTTCATGTAAATCGGAACAAGAATTGGATGAAACATATGAGATAATGAAACAATTATTTAACAAGTATAAAATAGAAACTGATTACTATTTACATCGTGATACAATTATTAAAGAAGCATATCAATATTATAATGATGAAATATTAACTTATGACCCAATCAACCTTTTAGTAGATAATAGATTAGTGGAAATAACTGAATTATCACATGTCGTAAAAGGCATTAAGAGTGTAGGAGCAAAAACTGATTATAAACTATATTATCCTCAAAAAGTTATAAAATATTTTTCTAAGCAAGATCAAGAAATAATTAAAGAGTTAATAATAAAAAAAATCCCTTAGGGGATTTTTTTATGTTTCTTTAAATTTATGAAGAAATTTTCTCAATACGATAATAATAACTACAATGAGCGGAATTATTAATTCAAAAGGTAATGATACATAAGGTTCAACGAACTTAGTGACGTATATAAGTTTAGTATAACTAGTAATTAGTAAGATTGAAATTATTCCTATAATAATTGCTGCTGGAATTATAAAATATTGATATTTCTTTACACCTGTAATGTCGCGGATACTATTACAAATTACAAAGATGAAAATTATTAATTTAAAAAAAGAACTAGTGAGAAAGATTAAAACAGCCAAGGAATCCAAACGTTGAATAATATTTTCCACATTAATTAATCTAATCATTTTCATTGTGGGATAAGCAGAATTATGGATTAAGTAAACTCCAATAGTTACGATGTTTAAAATGGTGATTATGGTGATGATAATAGTTGCGCTAAAAATTGCGAATGTTCCTGTCTTAATAGTACCTTTAGTCTTATTTAGATATTGAAATATATATAAAAATGAAACTAATTCCCCAAAAGGATAAATTATAAATAATGGCAGTGAAGCTTTGATTACCGGTTTCAATCCATTTTCCAAAACGGGAAACAAATTATTTATATCAATTACATCAGAAAGGGTTAAAAATAAAATAAAGCTAATATAAGCACCAATGGTAGCAAAAAAGTAAATTTCTCCAGCCCGAGCTATTGTTTCTATTCCTTTATTAACAGCATAAATAATCATTAATAAATTTAAAAAGATAATAACAATAATTGGAGTTCCTACTAATAAATACATCGTAACCATTTCATATATATGCCTTATAATAAGGACCGAGGTAAGAAGAAAGTATATTACATATATGCTACTAATAATTTTACCGATGATTACACCAAAATATTTCTCCAATACCTTAACGAAAGATAATTCATTATTGTATTTATAAATAGTTCCATAAATCAGACTAAAATTAATAATACCAATTATGCTTGCAATTATTATTGCAATCCAAGCATCTTGATTAGCTTCGCCTCCGATACATAAAACAGAGGCAGGACCTAACATATAATGAAACATAATTACATATAATTGGAATTTACTAATGTTAATTTTTTCAGTCATATAATGTACCTCTATTTATCATCATTTGTTATCGGATTGATAATTGCACCAGGTTGAACAATCGTAACTTTTACTTCTATCTCATATTGTAAATTTTTAAAAACTTCTTCCCAATCCTTATTCAAGTTTTTCCACAATTTGTGATCCTTTCGATGAATGTAACCACCTAAGCCGAGAACATCACTAGTATAATTGGTTTGCAGATTGGCCATGGTTTTTTGTAATTGCTGCTTAATTACGCGTTGGAATTTATTCTCCAATTCCTTTACCTTACTGGTTTTTGTTAAATCTAACCTGCAGTCTGCCTGGCAAATTGTACCCTTTATGTCAGCACTGATTGTAAACTTTGGTACTTTACCTTTTGTATTAACTTTAATTTTTGTTTTTGCTTTTCTAACATTTAAAACAAAATACCTATCATTATCGCATTGATAGTTAATCATCGTACTTTTTACATCATTGAGTAGAAAATTTACGCCCTTAGAGGTGTAGTCATCAAGCCAGGCAATCATCTTATCTTTTTTAAATAAAGCATATGGAGCGAGATAAATAATTGCTGAGGGTGCAACGTCTTGTGAATTATCTACAGTATTGCCTTTTTCCAAATCACCATATACTCCAATTCCAGGTAAATAAGCCTCTTTATCAGGAGTAGTTAAACTATTAATAAATTCAACTAGTGAAACTGCATTAACAATAGAGTAATTAACTTCTGCATTCTTAATCATTTGGCTAATTTTGGAGGAAGCACTATGCTCAATTGATGTGTTAATTGCCAGAACATCTTTTGCTTTTACACCTTTGGCAATAAAAAGAAATGATGTTGGCCGTAGTTGATCGTCACGGATTATGCAATCAATTGCCGGTAAGATACCTTCTTTAGCTAATTCTTCACTAATGATGATATTTTGAATATGTGATAAATTAGGCGTTCTAGAGATTTTTGAAGAAGTTCTTCTAAAGGCATCACAAGCATTAATTCCTCTTGTAGAAGAAACAACAGTTGATGCACTTCTACCAGGAGCGTTAATAGTAGCTTCACTTGGTACGGTTATCGCTAGTGTTACAAGGTAGCCATCTTCTTCCTTATCTATAGCCATCGAGGTTATTAAAGTTAATTCGTTTAATTCATTGGCACTCCAACACCCTGTTAGTAAAAAAGGTAGTAAAAAGATACAAAAATATTTAATTTTCACTTTCTAGCTCACTTCCTTTTTTAGAAGTTTGTTTAATAACTTCATTGTTTTTATTTTGTTTAACAAGATCATCTTCAACAAAAATGGAAGGTCTCCTAAATTGGGTATTTATTGGAGTACGAATAAAGGTATCTTTCATTGCTTTAAAATTAAAGGGTGCTAGTGGATACATATATGGAATACCAAATGATTTTAAACTACATAAATGCATTGTTAAAAACATTAACCCTAAGGCAATACCATATAAACCAAATGCTGCAGACAAGATAATAAACATAAAGCGTAATAAACGGATCGGATTAGAAAAATTATATTCAGGAAAAATTAGCGATGTTATCGCAGTAATTGAAACAATAATAATCATAATGGTTGAAACAATCCCCGCGTTAACTGCTGCTTCTCCTAAAGCAAGGGCACCGACAATTGAAATAGCTTGACCAATAGCTCTTGGCATCCGTAATCCTGCCTCTCTTAAAATCTCAAATGTTAATTCCATAAATAAGACTTCAATTAAAGCAGGAAAAGGAACTGATTCTCGTTGACCAGAGATACTGATAATTAAATTAGTCGGCAGCATTTCTTGATGAAAGGTTGTTATCGCTATATAAACTGCAGGTGTTAATAGCGCAAGAAAAAATGAGAGGAAACGAAGTAACCTTATAAAGGAAGAAAAAATAGAACGTTGAAAATAATCTTCTGTTGATTGAAAAAACTGAATAAAGACTGCAGGAATTACTAGAACAAAAGGTGTTCCATCAGTTAAAATCGCAATTCTTCCCTCGAGTAAATTTGCACAGACCTTATCGGGCCTTTCTGTTGTATACATGCTTGGAAATAAAGAATATGCTTTATTTATTAGTAGTTCTTCTAGATAACCACTTTCTAGAATTCCATCGATAGAAATTGCCTCGAGTCTTTTTTTTAAGTCATTAATTATTTTTTCATTAGCTAGTCCGTCAATATAAACAACAGAGACATTGGTTTTTGTAACTTCCCCAATGATTTTATTTTCAATTCTTAGATTAATATCTTTAATCCTCCGCCTAATAAGCATGGTGCTTGTTCTAATTGTCTCATTAAAGCTATCTCTTGCACCTCTAACTACTGTTTCAGCGCTTGGTTCACTTACCCCACGGTCTTTCCAACCTTTTGTATCTAAAACTAATCCTTGGTTATAGCCATCAAATAAAATTATTGTATCCCCACTTAGAAGTTTTTCACATAATTTTTTAAAATCATCCAAATTATCAATATCACTTATTGGTAAAGAATGGTTTTTAATAATATTTACAAATTTTGTATTCTTAATTATTTCATCATCTAAATCTGTCGTTCTTATAGCGAGCATTAACTCTTTTAAAATGAAGTCATGTACAAAAAGGGCATTTGTCAATCCATCGATGACAATAACAGCGAGCTTTTTATCACCTTTTTCACTAATAACAATTTCTCTTATTATTAAGTCATTGGGATTTCCTAATAAATCTTTAATAATCTTAATGTTTTCAGATAAAGACTTTTTTAGTTTTTTTGCTTCCCCATAATATTCTTGTAAAATATCGCTTTTTTTATTTGTTTTTTTCCATAAATTAAAGAAACTCATTCAACCATCTCCTAGGAGTATTCCTTATTTATTATAACCAAGTGAGACAAAAGATTACCTTTTTCGATATTTAGTAAAATTCTATAAATATTATTATCCGCATATATTATAGTGATTAAGGAGGAGAAGTTATGGAGAAAAATCCAAGTGATAATTACCGTCATGAGTTATTAAGGCGGATTTTAGCTAATTTAGGTAGGGAAGGAGACTTAGCAAATATTATTCAAAGTGCTTCAGTACCAGAGGATATTACGGAAATTGCTCAACCATTACAGTATAAGAATATAAGAATTGCAGTTTTAGGTGCAGGACTTGCTGGTTTAGCAGCGGCATACGAACTTCATAAATTAGGATGCGATATTTCGATATTTGAAGCAAATCTTACTCGTATTGGCGGTAGGGTAAACACTTACTATTTTCGGGATGATTTATATGGCGAGCTTGGAGCAATGCGGATTCCAGTATCCCATGAAACGACATGGCATTATATCAATTTATTTAAGCTTAATACTTATCCCTTTATTTATGAAACAGAAAATAATATATTATATGTTGAAAATGTAAGAATTAGAGGGTTAAATAAAGATAAAGAAATAATCCAATACCTGTATCCTCATTTTGAGTTAAATAATTGGGAGAAAAGAACACCACTGAATCAATTGATTAAATACGTCTATAATTATGTGTTGTTAAATTTAACCTTGGAGGAAAGAGCGGAATTACTAAAAATAAAGCCTAAGTATTCTGATAAGATAAACTATTATGACGCACTTAATTTTTATCAAGCAGCGCGGCAATTAGGATTAAGTGAAGGAGGGATGAATTTACTAAATAGTGTTGTAGGTATTGATAGGGGGTTATACTATAA
>CALFRW010000171.1 GCA_937919135.1 uncultured Haloplasmataceae bacterium | reverse complement strand
AATCAATCATTTTATAAGCTAATTTAACCAAAGAATAGCCACAACCAATTACAACTGTTTGATTATCAAGTGACATATATTTTAAAGCTTTGTTTGTTTTTATTATCACACCATCATAATCGTTATCAGAGATTAAGATATTAGAACCATTTCCTAAAACCTTAAAAGGGATTTTGTGCTGGTAAAGAAATTTTACTAAACTAATTATTTGTTTCTTAGAATCTGGTGTTATTAGAACTTTAGCTTTTCCCCCTACTTCAAAACTTGTGTATTTAGCTAACAATTCATTAAATCTTACATCTGTAAAATTATGCTCCTGAAGAAACCTTTTTAGTTCTTCCATCATATCACCTTAATATTTATAAGCTCTTTATCAGTTCAATAAAAAGATCGCAACTATTAGGTATCCCAGATTTTTTTAGCTTATTTTTCATTAATCGTAAATTATAAGGATCAGCGATTAATGAAAATATTTGTTTTACTAAAAGCTTTTCATCTAGCTCCAATTCTCTTATCATAATTGCTCCACCTTGATTAACTAAAGCTTGCGCATTTTTTTCTTGATGATTATTTGTGACATAAGGTGAAGGGACTAAAACCGCAGGAATCCCAATAGCGCTAATTTCAGCTAATGTTGTTGCTCCAGCACGACAGATAATTAAATCCGTATGTTGATAATACTCTGGCATATTATCAACATATGCTTTTATAATTATATTTTGCTGGTTATTATAAATATTAGCCTCTTTAATTATATTATCAAAATGAATCTTACCTGTGACAAAAATCGTTTCTAAATCAGCTCTTTTCGCTAATTCTGGTAAGATCTTACAAATTGCTTCATTAACATATTTAGCACCTAAAGAGCCCATAAATATTAACAATAGCTTTTTATCCTTACTTAATCCTAAATCTGCTTTTGTCACCTTTTTTGTTTCCATAACCTCTTGAGCGCGTGGATTTCCTGTTAAAACAACTTTTTCTTGAGGAAAATACGCCTTACTCGTTGGCATACTTATCGCAACTTTATCACAAAAACGAGCTAAAAATTTATTTGTGATGCCAGGAACACTATTTTGCTCATGAATAATCGTCTTTATTTTTTGTCTTGCACCGGCATAAACAACAGGTGCACATACATATCCACCTGTTCCGATAATAATATCTGGTTTAAATTGCTTAATTAGCTTTCGCGCTTTACAATAAGCTTTTAAAAAAAGATAAAGCGTTTTTAAGTTTTTAAGTGTAAACTTGCGATGAAAGTAGTTAATTTTAATTCCTTTAAAAGCAATTTTTTCACTTGCTGCGATTTTTTCTTCTTGGGAATTTATTTTACCAATGTATAAAATTTCACTATCGGGATCGCTTTTTCTGATTGCTTTTATCAGAGCGATTGCTGGATAAATATGTCCACCTGTACCACCACCAGTAAAGATAAATTTCATTCAATCACCTCTATTCTAGTATTTGATATTTACTAATATTTAATATAATCCCTACACCTAATAATGTTACCGTTAAACTAGATCCACCATAACTTATAAATGGTAAAGTAATCCCTGTTACAGGTAATAAGCCAATAACAACACCAATATTAATAAAAAATTGAATAAAAATGATGGTAGTTATCCCTAAAGCTAAAAATTTTCCAAATAAATCTTTAGCATGAAAACTGACATTTAAGCTAGTGATAAAAAAAGTAGCATATAAAACAAGTATTACTACCCCACCAATAAAGCCTAGTTCTTCGATAATAATCGCAAAAATAAAATCTGTTTGTGGTTCAGGTAAATAAAAATACTTTTGAATACTATTACCAAATCCGACACCAAAAATTCCACCAGGAGCAATGGCATATAATGATTGGATAATTTGAAACCCTGAACCGAGTGGATCTTTCCAAGGGTCTAGATAGGCAAATATCCTTTCAAGTCGATATGGTGCGGAAATTATTAACACCGTAATTCCTGCAAGCCCCACTAATAAAAGATAAAAAAAGTATGATAAATTCACACCAGAAATAAAAAGCATGACAATAACTGCGGCAATAATTACCAGACCCGTTCCAAAATCTGGTTGCAACATTATTAACCCAAATACCCCAATGATTATTCCTAAAATTGATAAGACTGATATTGGTTTTTTTACATCTTTGTAGTAATCAGCTAAATACTTACTTACTAAAATAATACATGCTATCTTCATAAACTCCGAAGGTTGAATTGAAAAAGTGCCAACACCAATCCAACTTCTAGCACCACCTCTTACAATACCAATTCCTGGAATTAATACGATAATAAGCAAAAATAAAACACCAATAAAAATCTTTGCTGCATGTGTTTTATAAAACTGATAATTGATTTTAGCGATAATCAACATTCCCACGATACCTACACCGGCAAATACTAGTTGGCGCCAAAAATAATGATATTTATTATCATATTTAAATTCTGCCCAAATTTGACTACTACTAGAAACCATTAACAAACCAATTAATGTTAATAATATTGTCGTCGTCAATATTAAAACATTTATCCGATTTTCTTGTTTCAATTTAAACACCTCAATATAATATATTGAGAAGTCGTTTTAATTATTATCAACTAATTCATAAATCTAAAAAAAGGACCTTAGTTAATACTAACTAAAGCCCTTAGTAATAGTATTTCGCATCGATTTACTAATAAAATGTTACTAATTACGATTCTTAGTTAGATTCTAACTAAGTAAAGTAATATAATTTCACATGCTTACCAGCAAATTGCTACTTTATTACCATTAATATTTTAGCCTGAAAATGATAATCTATACAAAATATTATTGCTAATTTATCCCATTTACTAAAGAAATAAAATGCTCACCACGAACTTCATAATTATCATATTGATCCCAACTAGCACATGATGGTGAGAATAATACAATTTCAAGTGTTTTAGTATTTTTTGTTGCAATCACTACAGCTTCTTGTAAGTTTGAACATAAGAAACATGTTTTATTTGCTTTATGAGCAAGGGTTGCAATCCTTATTTTTGTTTGGCCATAACAGATAATAATTGCTGTATTAGGATGATTAATAACTTTATTAAAATCTTGATCTCTATCATAACCACCGAGTATTAATACTAATGGTTGTTTAAAAGCATTAAGGGCACTTATTGTGGAACTAACATTAGTTGCTTTAGAATCATTATAATAGCTAACTCCATTTACTTTTCTCACAAGCTGAATTCGATGTGGTAGGCTCGTAAAAGCTTTTAATGCTGTATTAATTACTTCATTTTCAATATAAAAAGCTTTAGCGGTTAAAATTGCTGCTAAGACATTAGCTAAATTATGTCGTCCTAAAAGTTTTAGCTCCCCTTGCTTTATTATCGAATACCCATCATACCTTAATTCATCATCATTAACATATGCATCGCATTTATTTCGTAATGAAAATGAATACTTTTGACATTTAAGCTGTTTTACTTTGCTTTTTATCATCCGATCATCAGCATTATAGATTAAAATACTATCTTTTGTGATATTCTGTAATATTTTTAATTTTGCTTCAAGATAATTTTTATACGATTTATGGTAATCTAAATGATTAGGTTCAATATTTAAAATTACACTAATATGTGGTTTAAAATATAGCGTATCCATTAATTGAAAAGATGACAATTCAACCACAAAAACATCGCTTTGACTATCATCAATAATCGCATCAGATAAAGTATAGCCAATATTACCAACACTAACTGCATCAATATTTCCTGTTTTTAAGATCTGGGTAATAAGTGATGTGGTCGTTGTCTTACCATTTGTACCCGTTACTCCAACAATTACTTTAGTAAGTGGAATAAATGTATACGCGAGTTCTATTTCTGAAATAACGCTGACTTTTCTTTTTTTTGCGGCTTTAATAATATCACAATCATCTGGAATTCCAGGACTTTTCACGATGATATCAAATAAATTTAACTCTTTTTTAATATCATCATAAGGAATATACTTTGTTCCATCAATTCTAACAATTTCTTTTTGATCGGAAATAAAAATATTAGTATTGATTTTTTTTAATAATCTTACTGCTCCACACCCACTTTTTTTAAGACCTAAGACTAAAACATTTTTATTTTTTAAATCAAGCATACTCCACCTCCTAACTTAACAACTAAGTATTTGCTAAGACAATGACAATTCCTAATAAACTAAAAAGTAAACCACAAAGGTAAAAGATTAGTACTACTGTTGACTCTTTATAACCTGACAATTCAAAGTGATGATGTAGTGGGGCCATTTTAAAAAACCTTTTTCCTTTCGTCTTTTTAAAATACAATACCTGAATAATATCGGATAATGTTTCGAGGACAAAGACACCACCGACTAAAATTAATAATAACTCCCACTTCGTAAGAATTGCCATTGTTGAAATTGCTGCTCCTAATGTCAGTGATCCAGTATCACCCATAAAGATCTTTGCTGGATGTGAATTAAAGATAAGAAACCCTAAAATGGTACCTAAGATTGCACTACCAAATAACATTAAATCATACTGTTGATTAATATAGGCAATAAATGTAAAAGTCGCAAGCGCAAAACTAGATAATCCTGCAGCTAAACCATCTAATCCATCAGTTAAATTAACCGCATTTGTACCACCCACAAGCATAAAGAAAATAATAATCCCATAAAACCATTTAAAATCAAGATACAAGCTTTTCGTAAAATAAATCTCTGTCGGATAATCATTTTTTAGATAAAGATAAAAAAATAATGCAGCGATAATAATCTGTAAAGCAAATTTTATTTTTGGTTTTAAGCCCTCATTATTTTTTTTAACAACAATTAAATAGTCATCTATAAAACCGATTAATGCATAACCAAATAAAGGTACAAATATTAGCGTCCAGTTAGTTAAGTTAAATTCAATTAGACCACGATTATAAAATAGGTAGAATAATAAGACAACAACTAAAGTTACTAAACTAAAAACTATTCCTCCCATAGTGGGCGTTCCTGACTTATTCTGATGACTTGCTGGCCCCTCAAGCCGAATTGATTGACCAAATTTCAGTCTTTTCATATATGGAATTATGAGTGGAATAATTATTATCGATAATACTAGTGCTACTGCCATACCAAAGTAGATGATTTTAAGTACCATATTATTCTCCTTTATATAGTTTATTAATGGAGTTTAAGGCAATTTCATAGTCATTAAAATCAATTACCTCATCTTTTATTATTTGATAGTTTTCATGACCTTTTCCTAAGATGACAACGATATCATCCTTATGCATTATCTTTATCGCATATTCAATTGCTTCAAAACGATTTTCAAGCTTAACAAAATTATTTTTTTGCACCCCTTGAACGATTTCAGTAATAATGTTATCTGGATCCTCATAGCGGGGATTATCAGAAGTAAAAATAACAATATCACTTAATTCAGTAGTAATTTTACCAATTAAAGGTCGTTTTAATGGGTCTCTATTACCACCACAACCAACAACAGTGATTATCCTTTTTCTTGAGATTAGTTTAATTTCTTTTAATACCCGATAAATACTATCCGGTGTATGAGCGTAATCTACAAAAATATTTAATGAATAATGATTATTTACTTTTTCCATCCGACCCTTAACACCATTTAATTCAGGCATTAAGGCTAGAAGCGTACTCATATTATATTGTTTTAAATAAAAGTAACTGATACATGCCAACAGATTGGCGATATTAAAGAAGCCAAAGATATTATTAGTATTTACAATCCCGATAAATTCATTAAAAGCATAGAAATGAAAACTGATTTTATCAACATCACAAATAATATTACGGGCTTGAAAATCATTATGACTCCCAATGCCATATGTATAATATTCAACATGAGTTAGTGATAAAAAGCGTTTGTAATATTTATCATCACCATTAAATAAGACAAGCTTATTATTATAAATATTTCCTAAACCGCTAAAGATTAATGCTTTAGAGTAAAAATAGTCTTCAAATGTTTTATGATAATCTAAATGGTCATGAGAAAAGTTTGTATAAATTACCGTTTTAAAATCTAATTGTGAGATCCTTTCCTGTTTTATGGCATGGCTTGAAACTTCCATAACCACATTAGTAATTGAATTTTTTAGTGAATCACTAAGAATTTTCTGAATTGTATATGCTCCTGGAGTTGTATTTTTTGTCTTAACCTTTAAATCGCCGACACTTATACCATTAGTGCCAATAATCGTAGCTTTTTGCTTTAATAATTTAAATAAATGATACATCAGTGTTGTAACGGTTGTCTTACCATTTGTACCGGTAACACCAACTAATTGAGTATCTAATGACGGATGATTAAAAAAGTTTGCGGCAAGGATTGCAAATGCCTTTTTAGTATCATGGACTCTAATCATATTTGTACCGGGAAAAGATAAATAGTCATAATATCGATCTTCATATATTACCGTTTTTACTTTTTTATTAATCACGTCGATAAGAAAATCATGACCGTCATGATTTTCACCTTTAATTGCGATAAAAATAATATTTTCAGTGATAACTTGTGAGTTTTCACTAATATCATTAACATTATGGTTTTCGGTTGTTAATTTCTTATAATGAAATTTACATTTATCAAGCAGGGTAAATAAATCCAATTTTATCACTCCCTTCCTAAATAGACCATAATTGTTCCACCTTCAGGCACCCTTTCGTAAGGTGCTGGACTTTGAAATTTTACAATATTTCCTTCTCCATAATACTGATAGCGGTAATGATATTGAATTGGTAACTCATTTCGTTTTTTGCCAATTAAATCAGGTACAATGTAATATTTAACATCAAGTCCCCATCGATATTCTTTTTCAATTTGATCAATTTGTTTAGCGACACCTAAAATAGGTAATGCTTCTTGTAATATTTCTTTAACTACTGGAGCAGCTACTACACCCCCATATTGAACAACATTTTTAGGGTTATCAATAGCAACATAAACGACAAGCTCGGGATCATTCATTGGAGCAGCTCCGATAAAAGAAACAATATAATTATTATCCAAATAACGTCCATCAACTGCCTTTTGCGCAGTTCCTGTTTTTCCTCCTACACGATAACCATCGATATAAGCATTTCTTCCTGTTCCTTTAGCAACAACACTTTCTAAGGCATACTGCATTATTTTTGAAGTTTCCTCACTAATAACTCTTCTAATCATTTTAGGTTTATTTTGATAAATCAGTTCATTTGTGATCGGCATCCGCATTTCCTTAAGTACATAAGGTTGATAAAGAACACCACCGTTTATCGCGGCGCTAGTCGCATTTACGAGTTGAATGGGAGTCACTGAATTTCCTTGACCAAATGATGCAGTAGCTAACTCTACTGGACCTACATTATCGAGGTTAAAAACAATACCAGTTGACTCTCCTAACAAATCAACACCGGTTTTCTTTCCAAAACCATAGGCATGAATATAATCAAATAAGCGTTCTTTACCTAAGCGTTCACCAATTTCCATAAATCCAGGGTTACATGAATTTTGAATAACTTCCAAAAAGCTCTGTAAACCATGTCCGCCCGCTTTCCAATCTTTAATTCTTGTTGAACCAATCATTTTATATCCCGGATCATAGAAAGTATCATCTAATTTAAAAACTCCTTCTTCTAATCCAGCAGAATAAGTGATAACTTTAAATGTTGAACCTGGTTCAAAACTCATCCAAATTGGTAAATTACGATTATATATTTCTTGGTCATAATCCTGATAGTTTTCTGGATAAAACGAAGGATAACTTGCCATAGCGAGAATTTCACCATTTTTAGGATTCATCATTAAGCCTAAAATTTGATCGGGATGATATTTTGCAGCGGTATTTTCTAATACACGCTCTAACAGAATTTGTAAATCTATATCGATTGTTAAATAAATATCCATTCCTTTAGTAGGAGCTTCATAGACTCCATATAATTGATTGAGGGCACCACCTTTAGCATCTGTATAGTAACTACTGTTGCCACTATCACCCATTAAATAATCATCGTATATATATTCAATACCAGTTATTCCTTGATTATCGATACCAACAAAACCTAAGACATGAGCTAAATAATCATCATATAAATAATTTCTTGTCGTATCTCCCACTATATAAACACCTTTATAATTCTTATCAATAATTTTTTTTGCTTGTTCTAAACTGATCTTTCTTCCTTCTGGTTTAATCATTTCCACAGAAACCTTTTTGGTAATATGCCGATAAGCTTCCTCATAACTTACTTCTAATACTTCACTTATAAACCTAGCTACTTCTTCCTTATTTTCGATTTGCCTAGGAATCACACCAATGCTTGGAGCGAGTTTATTATTAACTATCGGTTTTCCATTCCGATCATAAATAATTCCTCTTTGCCCCTCGACGGGAATATTTCGACTCCATAAAGCATATGCCCTTTCAATAATCTTATCACTTTGAAAAAATTGGACAAAGGCTAATCTGACGATCAGAATAATTACTAGAAAAGAAAATAGAACAATAAGAAGTTTTAAGCGTTTTTGCATTATGAAAATAAAATCATTCATTTTTATCACCAATTTCTCTAATCTCTTATCTATAAATATTCGCTATTTTTACAAATTATTATTATTTCGATAAAGAATAACTAAATATCTACTAATTTTAGATATTATACTAGTAAAATTTTAATAACTAGTTTATAATATAAATAGATTAAACTGCGATTTGAATAAGTATATAATCTAATATTTGAAAAGTAGGGATACTAATGAGGAGAGCACGAATTATATATAATCCGACATCTGGTAGAGAAGTTATTAAAAAACAACTACCCTATATCTTAGAAAGATTAGAACAGGCTGGTTATGAAACTAGCGCGCATGCTACAACTGGTATCGGTTGCGCTAAAAAAGCTGCCGAAGAAGCAATTAGACGCCAATATGATTTAGTAATCGCTGCAGGTGGCGATGGAACTTTATTTGAAGTTATCAACGGCTTAGCCAATCAAGATTTTCGTCCAAACTTAGGAATAATACCATCTGGAACAACTAATGATTTTGCCCGTGCCCTTAAGATTCCTCGCGAGATAAAAGCATGTTGTGACATATTATGTGGTGATTATACAAGACCAATTGATATTGGTTTTGCGAGTGATCAGTACTTTATCAATGTTGCTGCAGGTGGAGCTTTAACAGAACTCACATATCAGGTTCCTAGTAAATTAAAAACGTTTTTTGGACGTTTAGCATATTATATAAAAGGTTTACAAAAATTACCTTTTATCAGGACAAAAAAGGTTAAAATTACTTATGATGGTAATATATATGAAGGTGATATACTCTTCTTCTTAATCTGTAATTCTAACTCTGTTGGTGGCTTTGAACGACTTGCGTTAAAATCTAAATTCGATGACGGTCTATTTGACTTAATTATAATTGAAAAAATGAAATTAACTAAATTAATTAATACTGGAATTAAAACCCTAACTGGAAAACATTTAAAAGAAGCAAAAATAAAATACTTTCAAGCTGAAAATATTATCGTCGAAAATGAAAAAAAGATGTCATTAAACTTAGATGGTGAGTATGGTGGTGAACTACCCACCGAATTTCATAATTTAAAACATCATTTTAACCTTCTTGCTCCAAATCCTGATTTAGCAAAGAAAAGAAAGCATAAATAAAAAATAAGACTTGAATTCCTTTCAAGTCTTTTTTAGTCATCCTTTAATACTATGAACTGGATGAGAACATCTACTATTGATAGGGCTAATAACCACCAATTGCCATAGGCAAATAAAGCATAAAATGGCATCACAAATAAAAGTACAGGGAATAAAAAAACGCCTAAAATAATTCCAATAATTCCCCATAAATTATAGATTAAAATTAACTCCGCAATAAAAAGATAAATTCCTATACCAACACTAATAACTAATCCGAATAACTTTTTCATGATAATGTTAATTTATTTTTTTCAGCTATTCTTAATTTAGCTGAATGAGCACGATTATTTTTTGCTAGTTCTTCAGGGGTGGGAGTAATTACTTTTTTGTTTATTAATTTTAATATTGGCTCCTCTTCATTAGGGAGAACAGGTAATTTATCAGGTAATTTAGGGAGCGTTGAATACTTTTTAAAGACATCTTTAGCAATTTTATCTTCTAAAGAATGAAAAGTAATTACACAAATGCGACCATTAACATCTAATAGATCAATCGCATCTTCTAAAGCTTGAGGTAGGATTTCTAATTCTTTATTGGTTTCAATTCGTAATGCTTGAAAAGTCCTTTTTGCGGGATGTTTTCCCCTTTGACTTTTAAAAGGAATTGCCTGTTTTAATATCTCAACGAGTTCAAAGGTGGTTTCAATTGGATTTATTAGTCTTGCCTTTTCAATCGCTCGAGCGATATTTTTTGCATACCTTTCTTCACCATAACGACTAATAATACGATATAAATCATTAAAAGCATAGGTATTCACGATTTCATAGGCTGTTAAATCTTGATTTAAGTCCATGCGCATATCTAGTTTTGCATCATATTTATAACTAAAACCACGTTCTTTTGTATCGAATTGGGGTGAGGATACGCCTAAATCAAAAAGAATTCCTTGAACCTTAGTAATTTGTCTTTTAGCTAATTCTTTTTTTAAGTCCTTAAAATTACTTTTAATAATTTCAAAGCGATCACTTATTTTCGCTAATCTATTTCTTGAGGCTTTAATTGCTTCGTAATCTTGATCAAAGGCATATAAAAAACCCGCAGATAAGTGATGTAGAATTTCCTTGCTATGCCCCCCTCCTCCTAATGTACAATCGACATAGATTCCATTAGGTTTAAGATTTAAACCGAAAATTACTTCTTCTATCATCACACTTTCATGATTAAAATTAGCCATTTGGTCCTCCAAGTAGTTTTTCTCTATTATAGCACACTTTAGTATTGATTAGTCACATATTTATTCTTGATAACTAAAAGCAGTTTCTTAAGCTTAAATTCTTTACCGAATACGACATCAAATAATCCAATAATATAGCTAACACATACATAAAGGATCACATAGATAATTCCGTTAATACTAAGGAATAATAAACATTGAAAACGGCTAGCAAGATTAATATTGATTTCAAAAATCACAAAATTAAAGATTACTAAAATACCACTAACAACAAGATTAACTCCGAAAATAATTAATAATCTTCGAATCATATATAGATGTTTAAAGCGGATGGTATATTCCATTATCAAAAAATTAGCAATAATCGTGACCATTAAACCAATAAATGTTCCCAGAATTGCCCCATTATAACCTAAACTTTGAATTAAAGGCTCATTATATAAATACTTTAAAGAAACACCTAAAAGCATCGTAATTAACAAATAATTTTGTTTATTAATCGCCTGCATAACTGAACAGGTAATATGGTTAAAGCCGATTATTAATGCGAGCGGAGCATAAGCAAGTAAAATACTTGGACCGTAAATATTTTCACTTGAATAAAAGAAACTATAGAGTGAATCTTTAAAGATCATCATCAGCGCGACAATTGGTAAAATAATAAATGTACAAATTTGAATTGCTTTGAGAATTTGTTTATTGACGATTTTATAATATCCTTTTGTATATGATTCACTAATATATACTAACATTGATACTCCCAAACCCATACCGAGGCTTACAGGAATCATGATTAATTTATTAATCTCAAAAGCATAAGTTCCATAAATTATCTCTGGATTAACCTCTCCTCTAAGAAGGTATGCTTTATTAAAAGTTAAGGTATCAATAAAAAGATAAAGACTAGTAACTAAACCAAATAATGCGATTGGTATGGCATATCTTAATAATTCCTTAAATAGTTCTTTTGTCGTTTTATTATGACTTGTAACACTTGTTTTTAACAGGCCTTTTAACCGCTTAAAGAACTTATGTAAATGGACACGTAATAACACATATGCAGCGATACTAGCGATTGTTGCTGCACTAACCGCAAAATATACCGCTATAGTATAATCAAGGTTAAAAACTTTAATTACAAAAAAAGAACTAACAATAATAAATAATACGCGCGTAATTTGTTCAACAACCTGGCTTAAAGCCATCGATTTAGGAAGTTTAAAACCTTGAAAAAAACCCCTTAATAAAGCAATTGAAGGTACTACTATTAAAGCACTGGCAATTATTCTTATCACATTTGTCACATCTTTAACATTGTTTGTAATTTCACTTTCACCACCAAGAACTTGATAAGCAATTGGTTTTGCAAGTAAAAACATCATTAAAAACATCATTATCCCAATGATAAGCATGAAAATGGTTGACCTTTTAAAAATATTATAACTTGTAACGTAATCATTTTGGGCATTATATATTGAAATAAATTTAGCAACTCCAAGTGGAATACCTAATGTTGCTAAGTCAATAAATATCGCATAAGGCACGTAAGCGTAAGAAAACAAAGCTTGCCCTTCTTGACCGACTAACCACGCAAAAGGGAAAATGTATATAAGTCCTAAAAAACGCGAAATAATATTACCAGCAGTTAAAATAAAAGCTTGTTTTAGCATTGCTTTATCACTCATGCCATCACTCTCCTTTTTTATTACTATGCATATTATTTGTTAAAAAATGGTATTTATGAAAAAATATAATTAAAATAAAAGAAAGGGTGAAAACATGCTTAAATTATACAAAAATAAAAGCCCCCATATTGCTTCAGATAGTAAAATATTAGCGGGAGCCATCATAATTGGTGATGTCATAATTGAATCGGGGGTATCAATCTGGTTTAATAGTGTCATCCGCGGTGATTATGAAAGCATCACAATCGGTAAAAATACTAATATTCAGGATTTAGTAATGGTACATACTGACCATAATTATCCAACAATTATTGGAAAGGACTGTAGTATCGCTCATCATGTTGTTTTACATGGCTGTACAATCGGTAATAATACGCTAATTGGAATGAATGCGACAATATTAAATGGAGCAAAAATTGGAAATAACTGTATTATCGGAGCAAACAGTTTAGTTACTAGTAACACTGAAATCCCTGATAATTCACTGGCTTATGGTAATCCCGCTAAAGTCATTAGACAATTAACGGAAAAAGAAATTAACATGATCTCAGAAAATGCTTTAACTTATAAATCCCTAAGTAACTCATATAGCTAAATTACCTAATAGGCTTGATTACCATATGCACGGATATAAAAAGATACCAATCCGGTATCTTTTTTTGTTTTATAAAATTTAATCTCTTCTACTAGCGAGAAGAATAAGTAAACGCAATACTTCCATATATAACCATACTAATGATACTAACAAACCAAGTGATAAATTCCACTCATAACGACTTGGTAGTCCACCTGATACAGCCATCTTACAATTATCAAAGTCAATTAGTAAACTAAATGATGCCATAATTATCATAATAATTGATAAGATAAGTAAAAACTCAAAACTAACTTTAATAAATGATAGCCCAAATAAAGTTAATATTGAATAGATGAAAGTAAAGATTACAATGCTAAAAAGTGCTGTCATAAAGATTTTTCTAAAGGTAAATCCGACTTTAAATATTCCTGTAGAATATGCAACTAATAAAAAGCCAAAGATTACAAAAGTAATTAAGACAGCATTTGCGACAAGTCCAGCCTCAATTCCAAAATCAACAATGCCCGATATTGAGCCGAGAACTAGTCCCTCACAAATGGCATATAAGATTGTAAAAAATGGTGCAGCTCGATTGGAAACACTTGCAACGATTACAGAGATAAAACCAATTATCATTCCTGAAATTATCATTAATGGTAAGTAAGTAGTAAGTGCTTCGATATTTGCCCATATTACTGCTGAAATTCCAAAAATAATCGCAAGTAAGATACCTGTTTTTATCGCAATTCCTGAAAATGTAGCTGTTTTACCAGTTACATAGGAATAACTAGTTTCAGAACTTGATGCTATCTTAGTTAAGACAGGGTTTTTTGAATGAAACCTCATTTATTTATAACCTCCTATATATATTATTATTATTATAATAACATTAATTATATTATACCACAATATGTATTTTTTTTGTTGATTATAAGTCAAATAAACTAATTTGATTTGTTTCTTTTAAATCATTTAATGTACCTAAATCATGTAATCTTTCCATAACTGTTTTTGATATACTAGTCCGATTTAATAAGTCTTCTCTAGAGATAAATTGCTTTTCATTCCGAGCACGTATAATTGAATTAGCAACATTATCTCCTAAGCCATCAACAGCTTTAAATGGTATTATTAGTCCCATTTTGTCATCTGTTATCAGAAAATCAGCAGCTGATGATTTTTCTATATCTACCTGTTTAAAATAAAAACCGCGTTCTGTCATTTCTAAGGCAACTTCTAGTACTGTTATTAATGATTTTTCTTTCTCTGATGCTTCATAGCCTTTATCATTAATTTCTTGAATTCGATTACGAATCGCATCATTACCATTTGCGAGAATTGAGACATCAAAAACATCTGCTCGTTTCGAAAAATAGGCTGCATAGTAATGAATCGGCATATGAACTTTAAACCAAGCAATCCGGATCGCCATTAAAACATAGGCCGTAGCATGAGCTTTAGGAAACATATATTTTATCTGACCACAAGACCAGATAAACCAATCTGGTACATTGTTACTTCGCATAATTTTACAGTATTCTTCCCATTTATTTTTTTCTTTACTAGCTCTTCCTTTACGGACAAATTCCATAATATCAAATGCGGCCTTAGGCTCTAAACCATAATACATTAAATAGACCATTATATCATCACGACAACCGATAAGTGATTTAAAATCGATATGACCAAATTCCGGATATTTGTGATTTACCAAATCCTGGGCATTATTAGCCCAAACATCAGTACCATGTGATAAACCAGATATCTTAACTAATTCCGCAAATGTTTTCGGGCGCGTTTCTTCCAACATTTTCCGGACAAAAACCGTTCCAAACTCAGGAACTCCATAGCTTCCACTATTTGTCAAAATCCGTTCTGGTTTCACTCCTAGTGATTCTGTTGAATAAAATAATTGATAAACTTTCGAATCATCTAAAGGAATTTGTTGTGGCGAAACTCCTGTTAAATCCTCAAGAAAGCGTAACATTGTAGGATCATCATGACCTAAAATATCAAGTTTTAATAAATTATCATGAATCGAATTAAAATCAAAATGGGTTGTTCTAAAAGAATTATCATTATTATCCGCTGGATATTGGATTGGAGTGATATCATAGATTTCCATATAATCAGGTACAACAATTATTCCACCTGGGTGTTGCCCGGTAGTACGTTTTACACCTAGACAATTTGACGCAATTCTTCTGATCTCTGCTTCTCTTTTTAAGATGCCTCGACGTTCAAAATAACCTCTAACGAACCCAAAGGCTGTTTTTTCAGCTACAGTACCTATTGTTCCTGCCCTAAAAGCATGGTCATATCCGAATACCTCTTGACAATATTGATGTGCTCTTCCTTGATATTCTCCAGAAAAATTAAGATCAATATCAGGTACTTTATCTCCTTCAAAGCCTAGGAAGGTTTCAAAAGGAATATCATGACCATCTTTTCTTAAAGGAGTTTTACATACTGGACAATCATGATCTGGTAAGTCAAAACCTGAGTCTACTTGAGCTAATATTACTTGTAATTCCTTCTCGTTGTCATTAACTTGGTATTTACGTTTATCTTCTTCAGTTAACTTAAATGAAGAAAATTTACAGTTTGGGCAATAGTAATGCGGTGATAAGGGATTAACTTCTGTAATATCCAGTAAAGTAGCAACAAAGCTAGAACCTACAGATCCCCTTGAGCCAACAACATAACCATCATTTAATGACTTTTTAACAAGCATATAAGAAATATAATAGATGACCCCAAAACCATGTTTGATTATACTGTTTAACTCTTTATGTAAACGTTCATTTACATACATTGGCAGTGGTTCGCCATATAAATCTTTAGCTTTCTCTAAACATTTTCTTTTCAATTCCTGGTCAATACTGGGGATCCCTTTATCCTTTAAGAAGTCGTCATTAGGAGTAAAGAGCTTGTCTTTAATGACTTTAATATTATCAATCGCTGCCGCAATTTTCTTGGGATTATCGATAATAATTTCTTTCGCTAAATCAAGTGGTAAAAAATTAAAATCCGCCATCATTTCTTTTGTTGTTCGAAAATGCATCGAAGGGATTTCTCTAATAGCTGGATTACTTAATGGATGTAGTCCATTCCCCACCGATGGAGTATCAATATAGATCTCACGATACAATTTATCATCTCTAGTTAAGTGATGGACATCTCCAGAAGCAATTACAGGAATTTTTAATTCATTTCCAATCCTGATTATTCGCTTCAGTGTTTCAATAATATATTCTTTTGTAAAATCATCACCACTTTTATCAACAAGATGTTGATAGACTTCTGGAGGTTGAACCTCTAGATAATCATAAAAACTTGCAACACGCCTTAATTCTTGAAAACTTTTCTCATAAGCTGTTAAAAACACCTCACCATTACTACAACCACTACCAATTAATAAATTATCACGATTTTCTGTTAAAAACGATCTAACAACACGGGGTTCTTTATGAAAATGTACCGTATGACTATCAGAAATTATTTTAAACAGATTTTTTAAGCCAGCCTCGTTTTTGGCTAGGAGCGTGATATGTTTAGGAATGTGATGTTTATAAGCATTACCTACAAGTGAGTTTATTTGATTATGGCAGGTAATTCCTAAACTATCCATATCACGAAGCAAATTAACGAAAATTTCAGCAGTTGCTTTCGCATCATATATAGCTCGATGATGCTGAACTAAATTTACTTTAAAAAACTTACTTAAGGACTTTAAATTAAAGGTTTTTAACTCATCACCAAAACGATTTCGTGCATATTCCAATGTATCGATTACAGGATTTAAACATTCACCTAATCCATATTTATCATAGGCATTTTCAAGATGTGACATATCAAAATCTGCATTATGAGCGACCATTATCGCATCACCACAAAATACTTTAAAATCTTGTAATACATCAGGTATTTCTCTTGCATCAATTAAATCACTATCAGTTATATTCGTTAATTTTACTGTAAAGGCGCTAAGTTTTCGATGCGGATTACAAAACTCACTAAATGAAGCTACTTCTTGCCCACTTTGAATTTTGACCGCTGATATTTCGATAATATCGTCAAAATTAACTGATAAGCCAGTTGTTTCAAGATCAAAAACAACATATGTAGCATCTTTTAAGATGCTACCTGTTTCATTCCAAGCAATTTTAGCATTATCATCTACTAAAGCTACTTCAACACCGTAAATTGGTTTAATTGGTTTGTTTTTTGTTGCTTTATATAATTCCGGAAAAGCATAGACACCATGATGATCAGTCAGGGCAATTGCTTCATGGTTAAAACTGATTGCGGTATTAACATAATCAGTAATAGATACTACACTATCCATACTTGACATATTAGAATGAAGATGAAGTTCAATTCGACGTTCACCTTCAAATCCAGGATCAACTAGTTTTTGATTACTTACTTTTTTATCGATAACTTCACCTGATTGAGCGAATAAAATAACTTCTTTTTTGTACTCATCAAATTTAGGATTACCTTTAAGTTTTATATAATTACCCACTTTATAAACAGAATTATAAAATGGAAGCTGTTCTTCGTTTTTAATAAAAGCTTTGACAGTAATCGAATCATTAGTATCTGTTACTGAAAAATCAATCATAAAATTACCCTTACTCGTTTTACGACATTCACTTTCAAATATTTGACCTTCAATAATATATTCAATTTTAGCACTTAGTAACTCCTCTTGAGTTAAAGGAATATTATTAATTGCTTCACTTTCCCCTCTTATAGGAAATCCAATGAGTTTATCATTATAAATAGGTGCACGACGATTCCGATAATCAACTGTTACAGTTGGTTTAACTTCATCGATAAATTCCTTTTTCATCGCTTCTAATTGTTTTTGAAACAATAAATCTTGTTCAATCTTTCTTTGATTTAATTCCTCAAGCGTACATCGTCCATTTTTATTTAATCTAATATCAAAATTAACTTTTTTCCCTAAACTAAAATACATTTTTTCCAGCGCTTGCTTAAATTTACTTCGAAGTAATTTTTGTTCTTGCTCCGTTTTTATATCAATGTATAAATCATTATTTTCACATTTTACTTCATAATCATCAAGTGCTTTAAAAGAACTATCATACATACAAAGTAAAGTTTTAACAACAGCAAAATATTCGTAGGCATCAATTTCCGAATCGATTAATTCAGTTGTAAAATATACCTTATTTATACCAATAACATTACTAAAACATTTTATTAATCGACTATAAAACTTGTAACATAATTCTTGTGGTAAGATTTTTGGCATTTTAAAATAAAAATGATAAAAACCTGCATTCTTATCGATTTCTAATTGATTTAATTCACAGCCAGTAAACTCTTGGTAATAATCTGTAAGCCTAAGTTGTTGTATTAATATCCGAAACTTATTATTCACATCATTCACTTCCTTAACATACTTTCGACTCAAAACAATTATAACATATAATACCACTTTTTATTAAATATTTTCGTGGAAAGTTTTTTATGTTATAATATTTAATGAGGTGAAAAAATGTTTTTAAGATTTACTGCACTTTTATTTCTGATTTTATTTGTGATAAAACTATTTGATAACCAGACGATTCCCTTTTTAAGAGCAAGTTTTCATAAAATAGTTGATTTTATAATATACACATTTAAACTATGGCTTAAATCATCACTATACACTTTACACCTCCTGCTTAATCGGACCGTGTATATAATTGGTTTAGATATTGTAATCGCACTAGTGCTTAACTTTATCGTGATTGTTATTGCCTATCCCACATTTAATTTGTCGATTTGGATTAAGTTATATTTTCAGAATTTATTTACCATGTATGTTTTTTCATTTTTCATGTGCACATATATTATCGGTCTATATAATTATCTGAAAAGGAAAACAGATTTTAATTTTACATTTATAAAACATAACTTTCGTAAAAAAGTCAACAAACAAAAAAACAATGGTTTTTACACTTATGATGATAAAACTAATGAATATACTTATCATGAATAGAAAGGGGAATTTTTTATGGGAATGCTTATTCTTTTATCTTTATTACCGATAATAGTTTTAGGTATTATTATTTATATTATTATTAGGACACTTAAGCGTCAGAATAAAGGGAGTATTGATTATGGAAATTATGCTTTAAATATCCTTGAAAACAATACTACCAAAGATAATAGTGAAAATAGGTAACCCTTGGTTACCTATTTTTGTCTCAAATTGACTAAATATTTAAAAATGTTAAAATAGAAATGGTAGAAAATGAAATAAAATTAGGAGAATTGTTATGAAGAATTTATTTCGAATACTTAGTTATTTAAAGCCCTATTGGTTTATAGCTTTATTAGCACCTGTTTTTATGATTGGAGAAGTTACCTTCTTACTATTAATCCCAAAAACTTCAGGAGATATGATAAATATCGGTATCGCTAATAAGAACTTAACAAAGGTAATAAACATGAGTTTATTAATGCTTTTATATACTGTCTTAAGCTGTATTTTTGCCTTTTTGAGTCATTACTTTGCAAATCGAGCTAGTAGTGAGATGTCGAATGATTTACGAATTAAGACATTTAAAAAGTCATTAAATATGTCATTTTCGAATTTAGATGAACATGAGATTGGAAAGGTTATTACCCGTGTAACTTCAGATACTAATGTAATTCGCATGACAACGAGAACCTTTTTACGTGGTCCTTTTAGAGCACCTTATATCTTATTTGGGTCAATGTTTATGATAATAAGTTTAAGTACAACACTTGCAATGTCCTTACTTATCGCAGTTCCGATTATATTTATTGGAAATTACTTTATCGTTAAGAAAGCTTATCCACAATTTCGAATTGTCCAAGAAAAGTTAGAAAATATTAATACTTATACACAAGAGAATTTAGAAAATATTCGTGTAGTAAAAGCTTTCAACCGCGGTGAATACGCTAATGAAAAATTTGATTATCATATAGATGCTTTACAAAATTCTATGATAAAAGCCGATGTTATTACTTCATTTAATACTCCTTTATTTATGTTTGTGATGAATATGTGTATCGTCGCAGTGCTATATATTGGTGGACTTGATGTAATTAACGGTAAATATGAAGCAGGAAATATCGTTGCTTTTTTAGGGTATCTCGGACAAATTTCCATGGCCCTAAATATGATTGTAAGAGTTATCCGGATGTTACCACGAGCAGGAGCTTCATCGAATCGCTTAGTTGATCTTTTTGATGTGGAATCAGAATTAAAGACAAGTGACGAACCAATAAAAGATTATGAACTTAATGGAAAAATTGAATTTAAAAATGTTAGTTTTGGATATCATGGACAAAAGTTAGTTTTAGATGATATCTCATTTAAATTAGAACCAGGTGAAAAATTAGGAATTATCGGCACTACTGGATCTGGTAAAACGACATTAGTCAATTTAATTCCCAGATTTTATGATGTTAAAGATGGAGAAGTTTTAATCGACGATATCAATATAAAAGAATTTGACTTACATACGCTTAGAAGACAAATAAGCACCGTTATGCAAAGAGCTTTACTATTTGCGGGAACAATTGAAGATAATATCAAATTTGGTGATATGGAAAAAGATGAGGATGAAGTTTATTATGCAGCTAAGAATGCGGAAGCTTATGATTTTATTGTGTCATTTACAAATGGATATGATACGATCTTGGGTGAAAGGGGTATCAACTTATCCGGTGGTCAAAAACAACGCTTAAGTATGTCACGCTCACTTATTACTAATCCAAAAATCTTAATTTTTGATGATAGTACAAGTGCAGTAGATATGACAACGGAGCAAAAAATATTACATGCTTTAAATACCAATGTTAACAAATGTACCACAATTATTATCGCGCAAAGAATTCGTTCTGTCATAAATGCAGATAAAATCATGATTTTAGAAGCTGGAAAAATTACTGGATTTGGAACCCACAAAGAGCTTCTTGAACAAAATAAATTATACCAAGCGATATATGCGACACAGATGGGGGATGATAATAATGAGTAAGAATAATGAAACCCTATTAAATAATGATGAAAAACAGCGGAAATCAAGAATTGATTTATATAAACGCTCAACTTATCGAAGAAGGAATGAAAAACCTGAACAAGGATTAAAGACAACAATGAGATTATTAAAATATCTTAAGGATGATAAAAAAGGTATTATCATTGTTACAATATTATTGTTGTTGTCAATTGTTTTTTCTTTAGGTGGCGAACAGATTAAACAAATTTTAATTGACTTTTATATCAGCGGTGAAAATGTTAAAAACATTTTTCTTGATTTATTTCACAAAACAGGACTTCCTAATGGCTTTCTTTTCTTTACTATCACCTTAGCAGCTTTGTTTATTTTTGAAATTATTACTACCTTCTTAAGTTCTTTGTTAATGATTGGTATTACTCAAAGAACATTAAAAAAGATGCGTAAACATCTTTTTTCGAAAATGCAAAAGCTAGCAGTAAGTTTCTTTGACCGGAATCGTGATGGTGATTTAATGATTAGAATCACAAACGATGTTGATAATATTAGTAGTACTATGACTCAAACCTTTATTTCTTTTATTACAAGTATGATGACATTAATACTTACAATAGCATTAATGTGGTGGATGAGTAAAAAATTAACCCTTGTCGCTTTAATCACGGTCCCACTAATTTACTTTGCTGCTAAAGCAGTAGCAAAAGTATCAAGGAAACGTTTTCGCCGGATGCGCTATGAACGTGGAGCCTTAAATGGATTTGTTGCTGAGCAATTAAATGGTGCTAAGGTTATTCAATCATTCTGTCAAGAAGATGAAATCATTAATGAATTTATCGTTGAAAGTAATCGTGTTAAAGACATAACGATTAATGCCTTAACTTGGTCGAGTTTAATGCATCCAGTTATTGGTTTCTTAAATCGCTTGCGATATATAATTATTATAACTGCAGGAACAATTTTAGCGATTAATGGTGACAAAGCAGCAACTGTAGGGACGATTGCCGTTTTCCTTACACTTGCTGACAGGTTCGGTGGTCAAATCAACAACCTTGCTAATATGTATACTGATATCCAAAATGCATTATCAAGTGCTGAACGGATATTTGATATCTTAGATGATAAAACAATTATTCAGGATAAAGTAGATGCAATTGCTTTAGATAAGATTAAAGGTGATGTAAAACTAAATCAGGTAAACTTTGGTTATTTAGAGGATACACCAGTATTAAAAAATGTTTCGATTGATGCTAAAGCAGGGAAACAAATAGCACTTGTTGGTCATACTGGTGCTGGTAAAACAACGATTATCAATCTTATTACAAGATTTTATGATCTAAATGATGGTGAGATTTTAATTGATGGGATAAATATAAAAGATATTACCCAAGAAAGTCTTTTAAATCATGTTGGTATCGTTTTACAAGACACAAACTTATTCCATGACACTATTTTCAATAATATTCGTTTTGGTAAGTTAGATGCCACACGTGAAGAGGTAATCGAAGCATGTATTGCGGCTAATTGTCATGATTTTATTTTATCACTCCCAGATCAATATGACACAATCTTAGCCCGCAATGGAGCAAACATCAGTTACGGTCAAAGACAACTGTTATCAATTGCACGAACAATCTTAAAAAATCCCGATATATTAATCCTCGATGAAGCAACAAGTAGTGTAGATACAATGACAGAAATGAAAATTCAAAGTGCTATTGAGCATTTAACCAAAAACAAAACTAGTTTCATTATTGCTCACCGCTTATCAACAATTAGGAATTCAGATCTAATAATTGTAATGAAACATGGGGAAATTATCGAACAAGGAACTCATGAAGAATTACTAGAATACAAAGGTACTTATTATCAACTCCATAATGCTAAAGATGAAGATTTAAAAGACTTTGATTTAGTAAATGCATAAATAAGAATTATTATTCATTAATTATATTTTCTATAACATCCATTTTTTCAACAATTGTTTTTGCTGCTTTTAACTGCCGTTTCTTTTCGATAACTGCTTTAAACTCTTCGACAGATTCAAATCCCCTTCCTCTAATTGCATATCCAATAATAAGTATTATTAGTGATGCAATCCCATAGTAAACTTCTTGTGATAATTCTAAGTCTTTAGAAAACGCAAAAATTTGATCAAGAAAATACAATATTAAGGCGATAAACCCAGTTAAAGTAACTTTATTTGAGTATATCCACTGAGAAAATTTTTTCATCACTTCACCTCCTAATAGATTACTACATAATATTA
>CALFRW010000170.1 GCA_937919135.1 uncultured Haloplasmataceae bacterium | reverse complement strand
GAGTTAGGTGATGATGTTTATCGTGATGATCCAACAGTAATAGAACTAGAAACTTTAGCTAGTGAAATGACGGGAAAAGAAGCTGGTTTATTTGTACCTTCAGGAACATTCGGTAATCAACTGGCATTATTAACCCATACAAATCGTGGTGATGAAGTAATATTACAAGCTGATTGTCATATAAAAAAGTATGAAGTAGGTGCATCTTCTGTTATCGCAGGTGTTCAATTATCTGGGATCGAAGGAATAATGAGTGTTGAAAAAATTAACCAAGCGATTAGAGGTGAGGATATTCATTTTCCTAGAACCTCATTAATATGTTTAGAAAATGCGACCGGCTTTGGTAGGGTTCTTAGTTTAGAATATATGAAAGCAGTTTATAAGCTCGCAAAAAGCAAAAGTATTAATGTTCATTTAGATGGAGCAAGGGTTTTTAATGCGGCTTTAGCACTTAATGTCGATGTAAAAGAAATCAGTAAATATGCTGATTCAGTTATGTTTTGTTTATCGAAAGGGCTTTGTGCCCCTATTGGGTCAATGCTTGTTGGAAGTAAAGCATTTATAGAAAGGGCTCGCAAAAATCGTAAATTAATGGGTGGTGGTTTAAGGCAAGTAGGGATAATTGCTGCATGTGGCGTTGTCGCATTAAAAGAAATGACGAAGCGTTTACATGTTGATCATGAAAATGCGCAATATTTGGCTAAGGGTTTAAGTGAGTTACCTGGGATAAATGTTTTAGATAATCAAAGGGATATCAATATGGTCTTTATAACTATTAGTGATGAAATAAATTTCCCGGATAATTTTTCTGAATTATTGCGTGAAAAAGGGATTAAAGTAAACGGTTATCGAGGAGAAGAGATTAGATTTGTCACCCATAATGATATTGATAAAAAAGATATTGATTACGTTATTGAAGTAATTAAAGGTTTAATAAAATGATAAAAACGCACCTTAGTGCGTTTTTTAACAATTATTTTGTGATGTAAAGAATGCCGATGGTACCTTCACCACAATGGCTGGAGATGACACACCCTGCTGTTGTTTCATAGAGGTTTTCAATTTCTAAGTGTTTTTCGAGTTCTTTTCTTAAATATGCCGCTGATTCAAAGTTTAATGAATGGGTAACCATCACAAATTCTGGATCTAAAATAGCTTTATCTTTGATAATTTTATTTAAGAGAATATCAAAGGCTTTATTTCTTCCTCTTGGTTTTGAACCGACGATCATTCCGCCATCAACAACATGAATTATTGGTTTGATTTTAAGCATTGTTCCAACAAAGCTGGCTATACCTGAACATCTTCCACCTTTATGTAAATATTCCATTGTATCAATCACAAATGCGGTTTCTACTTTAGGGGCTATCGCTCTTGCCTTTTCAGCTACTTCTTTAGCACTTAATCCCATTTGCGCAAATCTAGCTGCTTTCAATGCTACTAAGCCAACACCAGTTGATAAGTTCATTGAGTCGACTATCTGAATTCTTCCTTCTGGGAATTCCTGCGCTGCAATCGTCGCATTTTGAATAGTTGAGGATAGTTTTTCTGATATACTAACGTGAACAATATCATAACCTTCATCAATATATTGTTTAAAGAAACTATGAAAACTTACTAACGATGGAGCGGCAGTTTTTGGTAACATACCAACTTCTTCTACCTGTTTATACAATTCTTTAGTAGTTATATCTTCACCATCTTTATATGTTTCTTCTCCAAAAGTAACTAATAAAGGAATAACTTTGATATTAAAGGTCTTTAAAATTTCCTCTGACAAATCACAAGTGCTATCGGTAGTTATTATTACTTTATTCACATTCTTACCTCCTAAAAATTCTTCATACTGAAAATTTCCTTTATGTATATATTATCTCATAAATAGGCAAGATTTAAAATAGATTATTCACATTTTATATAGTATAATATAGGAAATTATCAATGGAGGTACATATGAATAAAACTTTACCCACATTAAAGAGCAACCGTTTGCTTATCCGTCCAATAAACCATAATGACTGCTACGATATGTATGAATATGCTAAAAAAGATAATGTTGGACCAAATGCTGGCTGGAGCCCTCATAAGTCACTAGATGAGACAAAAAATATTATTATGAATATGATTAATGAAACGCTGGCTGATAATAATATTGGTGTTTTTTCCTTAGTATTTAAGGAAAACATGAAAATGATTGGGACAATTGGTTTACATAATTATCATGAAAAAAATGCTAGTGCTAGTTTAGGATATGTTTTAAGCCCTGATTATTGGGGAAGGGGATTAATGGTTGAAGCTGTAAAGACAATTATTACTTTTGCTTTTGATGAGTTAAGTATTTACCGGCTTGAATGCAGCCATTATGATTTTAATCAACAATCAAAAAGGGTAATTGAAAAGGTTGGTTTTGTCTTTGAAGGTATTTCAAGGAAAAATAAGGTTTTACTAAATGGAAACAGGTGTGATACTCAATTTTGAAATCTGATTGGCAATAAGATTAAGAATATCTTTTTTACATATAATATTTTTAGAATCTAAAAGGAGATGTTTATATGTTTGATATACTTACTCGAAATCGTAATCGTGATTTCTATGACTCATTTTTTGATGATTTCTTACCTGATGCATATGAAGGAAAACTAATGAAAGTTGATATTAGAGAAAGCGACACAGCGTATATATTAGATATCGAAATACCAGGTGTTAAAAAGGAAGATATAAGGCTAATCACAAATGATGATATTTTAACTATTAATGTTAAAAGAGAAGAATTAATGACTGATAATAATGAAAAGTATCTTCGTAAAGAACGAAAATTTGGTTCCATGAGTCGCTCATTTACGATTAAAGATATTGATAAAGATAACATTTCTGCTAAGTATCTGGATGGAATCTTATCTGTAAATATTCCTAAAATAACTGAAGCAACTCTGGATCGTACAAGAACAATTAATATTGAATGAAAAAAGAAAAGCAATTTGCTTTTCTTTTAATCTTCTAATAAACGTTTTTCAGCTTCTAATTCACGGATATGTTTGATATTTTGTGTAAACTCTAATGTTCCAAGATAATTATTGTTTTCATCACGTACCGCAAAATATCTTATATAAACAAACATTCCTCGCATCTGAATCCAGAAGTCTTCATGATCCTTTTTACCACTCTTAAAATCATCAAGAATCTTTTCTACAATATGAACACTTTTTGGTGGGTGACAATTTTGTACCGTTCTGCCAATTACTGATTTTGTCCTTGGGAAAATCCGTTCTTTTCCATGAGAAAAGTACCTGACTACATCATCTTGGTCGATAAAAGTGATATCAACAGGTAATGTATTTAACATCGCTTCCAGTTGTTTTACTGTTATGATTCCAGTTTCAAAATTAATCAATCCTGCTTCAACGGTCGTTTTTTTATCTACCGCAATTACTTTTTCAGGAATCCACACCTCTGGTTTATCGATAAAACAGTAGCCAAATTCATCACTTTCAGCTTGTATCTTATACCATTCATCTTGAGTTAAGTTTTCTTCTGCCATTGGTAATAATATTTCTTCTTCTTTAAAAATCATTTCTTGTATGCTATCTACCATAATTTCTATTTTTTTTAGTAACTCACTTAAAGGAATAGTAGCAACATCAGCTAAGAGTTCCCTTATATAGTAACGAACTTCATCATCTTTACCCCACATAACCTTAGCAGGACCATAAATACCGTATTTTTCTAAATAGGGAAAGAGGAGGTTTTCTTTTCTTAAATAATGTTTGTCAATTTCATTAATGTAAATCAAATCATTTTTTATTTTATCTCGTGTTTTTGAATTATCATTTTCTTTTAGTAAGTCTAAATGAAACGGAAATTTAACACTAAAAAAGTTTTTTAAAGCCTGATTTTCTCTTAACATTGTATTTATTGGGTGACCAATAGTAGCCCTAATTGGGGTAATACCATGTATTTCTTCAATGGAACCTCTAAAGACTGCTGAATGGACATCGCATAACCGTTGGACTTCAGCTACTTCCATCCCATCTTCAATTAAAGCTTGTTCTAATTGTGTTATTTCATGGACAGATACTTGGCCAAACTCTTTTTCAAATTGGTCTTTGACTGCTTCAAAGGCTTCCCCATCATGTAATTTTAGGATAAGTTCTTTTAATTTTTCTTGTCTATTTTGTTTAAGCGTATTAAGATGTTCACGGTTATTAATAAATTCACTCATTTTTTCACCTTCTTAAATAATCTATAATATATTATAGTGTTGAAGTGCTAAAAAAAATGTGATTTAAATCAAATTAAGTAATAATTTATGGGAATTTTTATATATCTATGCTAGAATAATGTTTAAGAGGTGACAAAAATGAAAATTAATAAAAATCATCAACAAAAAAAGACAATAATCAGAATATTGGGGATCCTCTCATTAACTGTCGGAATAATTTTAACCATTATCAGCATAACTGATATTATTAGTCCACCTAGTACAAGTTTCTTTATGGAACAAGAAAAATCAAGAGCGGGATTAGGTTTTATCGGACTACCACTTATTTTCATCGGTTCAGCACTTACATTTTCAGGATACATGGGTGAAGTTGCAAGGTATCAAGCCCAAGAGATGGCACCTGTCAAAAAAGATGTATTTAATTATATGGCTGATGGAACAAAGGAAGGAATTAAGACAATTACCAAATCAATTTTTGAAGGCCTTAATGGAGAAAGTCTATGTCCACAATGCCATACTAAAAATGATGCTGACGCTAAGTTTTGCGACAATTGTGGTAAAAAAATAATAACCACAAAAGAATGTCCGTATTGTAATGTGAAAAATGATTCAGATGCTCGATATTGTGATAATTGTGGTGAAAGAATATAAAAAAGGCTCATATCAATTTGATATGAGTTTTTAATTGCGGCGAAATAAATAATCAAATAAAATAAGGATTAGAACTCCTAAGGAATAACCAATAACAATTGCGAAGTTTAAGTCAATACCACTTATCAAAACAATTAATAAACCAATAACGATGTAGAAGGCAATTTTTATGAGGATTTTTTTCATTAAATGTCCCCTTCAAAATAATATTTTGGTTTTTTATTGAAGAAAAAGATACCAACGCCACCAATCCCTAGATGAGTTCCTAATACACTTCCAATTTGATTAATGATAATTTCATTATCACCCACTTGATCAATAATCTTATCTTTAACTTCTAAAGCTAGTTCATAATCATCTGCATGCATTATGGCGATAATTTGTTTTGAAAAGACCTTAATTCGTTCTTTAACTATTTCGATTAGATGACTAATAGCTTTACTTTTACCTCTAATTTTACTAAGTAAAAGAATTTCACCATTTTTTACATGTAGAACAGGTTTTATTCTTAATAAGTTACCGATAAGAGCTGTTGCTCGACCAAGACGACCACTTTTATGCAAATAACGTAGGTCAGCTACAGTAAATATATGTTCTGAATGATCTGCCATATCAGCTAAATTTATCACTATTTGTGAAAATGGTAGCTTATTTTGGATACACCTTGCTCCCTGTAATGCCATTAATCCAGCAACCGCAGATCCACCTTTAGAATCAATTATTGAAATATTAAATTCAGGATGTTCTTCTTTTATTTGTTGAGCGACCATATAGATAGTTTGAAAAGTTCCGGATAATTTTGATGAAATTGTAATAAAGATAACATCATCTTGATTTTCAGCATGTTTTTTTAAAACATCATAAACATCTTGAATATTAGGTTGACTAGTTTTTATGTCGGCACCTTTCCGTAAGGCCGTATATAATTCTTCTAAAGATATATTTACTTTGTCTTTATATTCAGCACCATCAATATTAACTATAAGGGGTACTATCTCTATATTGTACTTCTCAAAATATTCAGTTGGTAGATCTGTCGTACTGTCAACGATGATTTTAATCATTTTATCGACCTCTTTTCCATATTATAACAATATTATTATACCATGAAATGAGATAGATTAAATATTATTTATTATTTTTTATTATATTGATATTAACTTAAATAATGATATAATTTAATTATTAATGGAGGTGTAAACTTGAAACGAATTTATAATATCTTAGCAGTACTACATCTATTTGTCGGAGTTGGTGCGTTGTTTGGTGGATTTGGTGTTATTATCGATCCAAGTGGAAAGGCACTTGGTGTTACAACTGATATATTAAAATCAGGTCCATTTGTTGATTTTTTAATTCCAGGATTGTTTTTATTTATTTTTTTGGGAATATTTGATATTATCGTTGCGGTATTTGCGTTTAAAAAATTTCATTATCAAGCATACCTTAGCGGAATAATGGGACTGGGATTAATGATATTCATTGCGATACAATGTATCATATTAGATACGATTAATATTTTACATATAATATTTTTTGTACTTGGTTTAATTGAAGCTTTATTTGCGCTTGTTCTCGCATTAAAAACTGAACTATTTCCTTTTAATTTATTAAAAAGAATGTAAAAAATCACCAAAGTTATTTTTGACTAATTAGATTAAGAATAAAAGAGCTATAGATAATAATAAATAAGGTGATTTTTATGCTGAATTTAAATGGTTATTTAGGGCCCGAAATAAATGTAAGTAAGAAGAAAATATATGATCATAATAAAGCATTGTTTGATTTATGTATTGAAATTAATCAATTTTGTCAAATATTTAAATATGAATTAAAAGTAGATGAAAATGATAATATTGGTATTGTAGCTACCTTGTTATTTTTTAAACTATTAGATACATATCAAAGTGTTATTCTTTTATATCAATATGGGTTAGATACACAAGCTCGGATTGTAAATCGGACAATTTTAGAGGGACTCTGGGTTTTAAAGAATTTATATTTTGCTCCTGATAAAACCTTTAAATTATTAATTGAAGATGAATATTTTAAAAAGGTCAACATGCTTCATGATATTAAAAATAATCATGATTATTTTTATGAATATCTTACGAAAAATAATATTATTAATGTAGAAGCCGAGATGGAAAAGTTAACCGCAAATATGAAACAATTTGGGGTTGAAAAAATAAGAAAAATAAATGTTAAGGAGATGGCGTTAAATTCTAATTCAGAATTAGAATATTTTTATATATATAAATTATTATGTAGGGATGTTCATGTTGATACTGGCCAACTAACAAATTATTTTATGAGCGGGGTAGATGGTAGTATTGAGGGCTTTGATGATTCTCCTAGTACAATTAATATTGAAGAAGTGTTGATTACAACCGCAGATTTAATTTTAAAAGCGGTTATTTTCTTAAGCAAGATTTTAAAGATTGATAAAAATGTCGAGATAAGTTATTATATTAATCAAGTTCATAATTTTTAAGTGAGGTGAAAAAATGGAAGCTGGTAAGGTTATTAAATTAAATGTCATTCGTGAAAGTGATATCGGATACTTATTAAGTGATAAATATCATGAAGAAGAAATATTACTTCATTATAACGATTGCGGAGATAATAAACCAAGTGTAGATGATAAAGTAGATGCATTTTTATATTTTGATCATAAAAAGCGATTAGCAGCTACTTTACTAACGCCCAAAATAACTGTTTTTGATTGTGGTTGGGTAGAAGTTATTGATGTGGTTAATTTTGGTGTTTTTCTGGATATTGGTATTAGAAAAGATGTTTTACTTAGTAAGGATGATTTACCACTAGATTTAGATTTGTGGCCCCAAATAGGGGATAAATTATATGCTTATCTAGAAAATGATAAAGATAAAGCATTATTAATAAAACTTGCGACTCATTCTGATTTTCTCGATATTAAGAAAGAAGCTCCAAAAGAATTATACGGGAAGAAAATAATGGTTAAAGTATATAAACTAGGTAGTGAGGGGATGAATGTTGTTACGGATGAGAATTATTTAGGTTTTATTCATCATACTGAGTATAAAAAGGAAGTAAGACTGGGTGCTGAAATTGAAGCTAGAGTAATTAATGTTAAAGATAATGGGGAAATAAACTTATCGCTAATTCCGCAGAAAGAAATTGCGATTAATGATGATACTGTAACAATTCTCAATTATCTAAATAGTCATTTAGGTAAAATGCCTTTAGGTGATGCATCAAGTCCAGATGAGATTAAAGCATTATTAGGAATTAGTAAAGCAGCTTTTAAAAGAGCAATGGGTAATTTAATGAAAAATCACAAAGTAGTTCAGAATCAAGATAAAAAGATAACAAGTTTAAAATAAGTTCTATTAATTAGAACTTTTTTTATGTTATAATTAGAAAAAAGGTAAAATGTAAACAATTGTTTACAAAAATAATTGTAATTTCAAAGTTTTATTTATCGTAATTTACACGCGAATTAAATATTATATATGTGAGGTGAGGAAAGTGAAATTTACAGATAATTTATTTAAGTTAAGAAAAGAAAAAGGTTTTTCACAAGAACAATTAGCGGAAATGTTAGAAGTGTCTAGGCAAAGTGTTTATAAATGGGAGTCAGGTCAGTCTTATCCTGAATTAGAAAAACTCCAGCAAATATGTAAAGTGTTTAATTGTTCATTAGATGAACTTGTTAATGGTGAGGTTAAGCATGATACTAGTGAAAAAGTTAGTAAAGCAAAAATTGATTCAGAGTATCATAAGTTCGGTCTAGGGGTAGCATTTGGTATGCTACTTGGTACGATAGGATTAGCGGGGTTGATGTTTGCTAATGATATTTTTTCTGCCTGGTATATTGGCATGATCATCTTCTTTAGTTTTGGAATTGTAAGTTTGTTTTTATTTATTTATCATGGAATTCGTTTTGATGAGTTTGAAAAAGAACTTAGAAAAGCAACTAGTATTGAGTTTTATACGAGTGATGAACGAAAAGTATTTATGCGTAAATTTTCGGGCTTAATTATTTTTGGTTTAGGTGTTTGTGTCTTAGGGATACTAATGTTAATAATTAGTTACGGTGTCTATCATATCGATGGTTTATGGCCTACGGGAGTAATGTTTATTCTTGCAGGGATTGGTATTTTTATTCTTACTTATTGGGGAATCCAGTCAGATAAATATGACATTAAAGTAAAAATGAATAAAAAATCTAATCTTCTTGCTAGTAAGATTCGTAATGTTATCATGCTAGTTGCGACAATTATTTATCTGCTCCTTGGTTTTATTTGGAATTTATGGCATCCTGGTTGGGTAGTATTTGTGGTTGGTGGAATATCATGTGGAATTGTCAATGTTTTGTTAGAAAATAATAAAAGCAATTAATAAAAAGTTAGAAGAAGGCAAAGCCTTCTTTTTTTGTTAAAAACCCTCCTAATTTATAAA
>CALFRW010000169.1 GCA_937919135.1 uncultured Haloplasmataceae bacterium | reverse complement strand
TTTAAACCTTTTGAAGCTGCTTTTATCGCTACTTCATAGCCCCCTGGTCCCGCACCGATTACAATTAAATCTTTATGCATTGTCCACCTGATATCTTAAAATCGGATTTCTTGCTGCTGTTGCTTCATCTAGACGTCGTACTGGTGTATTATAAGGGGCATTCTTAAGATATTCAGGATCTTCTTTAGCTATACGCGCAATTTCTTTCATATAATAAACGAATTCATTTAACATCTCAATACTTTCAGTTTCTGTAGGTTCGATCATTAAAGCTTGATCAACTATCAGTGGGAAATAAATTGTTGGTGCATGGAAACCATAATCTAGTAGAGCTTTCGCAATATCGAGTGCTGTAACACCAGTTGTTTTATCTTTTAATCCACTTAAGACAAATTCATGTTTACAAATATTATCGATTGGTAATAAATAGTCATCTTTTAACATATTTTGAAGATAATTAGCATTCAATACTGCTATTTGACTAGCATGTCTTAATCCCTCTTTACCCATCGATAATATATAGGTATAAGCTCTTACCATAATGCCAAAATTACCATAGAAATTACCAATCTTACCGATAGAATCAGGCAAATCATAATTAACTGAATACTTATTATCCGCAAATTTGATTTCTGGTTTTGGTAAAAACTTTGCTAATTTTTCACATACGCCTACAGGCCCACTACCAGGTCCTCCACCACCATGAGGTGTTGAAAAAGTTTTATGTAAATTTAGATGGATAATATCAAATCCCATATCTCCTGGACGAGCCTCACCCATAATCGCATTTAAATTAGCTCCGTCATAATATAATAATCCACCAGAGTCATGAACTAACTCCGTAATTTCAACAATATCTTTCTCAAAAATTCCTAAGGTATTTGGATTAGTAAGCATAATACCCGCAATTTCATCACTTAATGCTTCCTTTAATGATTCAATGTTAACGGTGCCATCTTCATTTGATTTGATCTCAACAACATCAAAACCTGCGACAACAGCACTGGCAGGATTTGTACCATGTGCACTATCAGGAACGATTATTTTTGTTCGTTTAAAATCTTGATTCTTTTCATGATATGCTTTCATGATCATTAGCCCAGTTAATTCACCATGTGCTCCAGCAAAAGGTGACAAGGAAAATTTACCCATGCCTGTGATTTCAGCTAAATATTTACCTAATTCATACATTAATTTTAAAGCACCTTGAACTGTCTCTTCATCTTGAAATGGATGCAGTAAATTAAACTTAGCTGCCATATCTTCATTAATCTTAGGATTATATTTCATAGTACAAGAGCCAAGCGGATAAAAACCTGTATCGACACCATAATTTTTATTTGAAATATTGACATAATGACGCATAACATCATTTTCACTTACTTCAGGAAGTTGATTTTCATTTTTTCTTAATAAATCATCAGGTATTAACGTCTTAATCGCTTTTGTTTCAACATCAAGTTTAGGAAGCGAGTAGCCTTTGCGGTTTGTTTTTGATAATTCAAAAATTAATTTATCGTAATTTCTCATTATTTTAAACCTCCTAATACTTGAACTAATTTATCGATTTCAGCTTTAGTGCGTTTTTCTGTAACACAGAATAAAAGATGATTTTTTAAGCTTTCATCAAATTCGCCTAAATGCAGACCACTAATCATCTTCTCCTTTAATAAGGCTTCCTTAATAACTTGATAATCGATTGTGCTCTTTACCACAAATTCATTAAAGAATGGTTGCTCAAATACTGTTTCAAATTGTGGCAATGAAATAATATTTTCATAGGCATAATGGGCCTTTTGTAAGTTTTGCTCACATACTTCAACCACACCTTGTTTACCCATTGTTGCTAGGTAAATTGTCGCAGCTAATGCATTTAATGACTGATTAGAACAAATATTAGAATTTGCTTTATCACGTCGTATATGTTGCTCTCTGGCTTGTAAGGTTAAAACAAATGCTCTCTTACCATCAACATCTGTCGTTTGTCCACAGATTCTTCCTGGCATTTTACGCATATATTTTTTAGTTGTACAAATAAAACCTAAATAAGGTCCTCCAAAACTTAAAGGAATACCTAAAGTTTGAGCTTCACCACAAACAATATCTGCACCTATTTCTCCAGGTGTTTTAAGAAGTGCCATACTAAGTGGATTAACCATCATTATTAATAAACTTTTATTTTCATGGATCTTTTCCACATACTCACTTGGATTTTCAATTAATCCGTAAAAATTGGGATTACTTAAAACAACACAAGCAACATCTTTATCTAATTTACTAGCTAAGTCATTAGTGCTAAGTAGTCCAGAATCATTTGCTAGCATGATGATTTCATAACCACGGAAATGTGCATATGTTTTAATTGTCTCAATCGTATAGGGATTTAACGCACTAGAAATCAAAACTTTATTTCTTCTCGTTTGATTAACAGCCATTACGATTGATTCGGCACAACTAGTAGCACCATCATACATCGAAGCATTACAAACGTCCATATTTGTTAGTTCTGTCATCATCGTTTGAAATTCAAAAATATACTGCAATGTTCCTTGCGCAACTTCAGGTTGATATGGAGTATAAGCTGTATAAAACTCAGAACGGCTTGTTAGATGCTTAATTATCGATGGTATATAGTGATCATAACTACCTGCTCCGACAAAACAAGTAAGATCAGTTTGATCCATATTTGTTAATTCAGCTATTTTTGCCTCTACTTCTATTTCACTTAAACTAGAGGGTAAATCATAATCCCGATTAAGTTTAACCTTTTCAGGGATTTCTTTAAATAGTTCTTTAATGCTTGAAACCTTTATTTTTTCAAGCATTTCATTTATATCAGATTCTGTGTGAGGAATATATTTATGGTTCATCTACACCACGTCCTTTAATTATTCTCGCAAAAACTTTTATAACTTTCACTATCCATTAATTCTTCTAATTCACTTTCGTCTTTTAATTGAATAATCGCAATATAATTTCCAAACGCATCAGTATTAAGTAGTTGTGGTTCATCTTCTAAATCTTCATTTACTTCAATAACTGTCCCAGATACAGGTGTAAACAAATCCGAAGCAGCTTTTACTGATTCAACAACACCAATTACTTCGTCTTTTTCATATTCACTATCAACTTCAGGTAATTCAATAAAGACAATATCACCTAGTGCATCAGCTGCATAATCAGTAATTCCTAAATAAGCTTTTCCAGCTTCGACTTTAATCCATTCATGTTCCTTTGAATAATACAGACCTTCAATAACTCTCATTTTTATAACCTCCATTATTTATTATATTTTTTATTGATAAATTTTTTTGAAACAACTTGTGCTTCATAAAATTTATTTCTAATTTTAACTAAAACCTTATTATCTAATTCAGCTTGATTAACATCAATTAAAGCAAGAGCAACTGAATTATCATGATTTGGAAGTAAATAACCGGTCGTAATAATTCCAATTTCATTCTCATTAATATCATATACCGGATATCCATGACGACATATACCTTTTTTTAGTAATTGTAAACCAACGAGTTTTCGCTTTAAACCATTTTCTTTTTGTTTTAAGAGTGCTTCTTTACCAATAAAGTCGGTATCTAACTTAACAAAAAAGCCAAAACCAGCTTCGAGTGGTGATATATCAGCACCAATTTCATTACCATATAAAGGTAAACTAGCTTCAAAACGGAGTGTATCCCTAGCACCTAATCCAATTGGTTCAACAGCTTCTAAGCTAACTAAAGTCTGCCAAATTGGTAATATATCTGCCTCAGATGTATAAATTTCAAAGCCATCTTCTCCAGTATATCCTGTTCGAGATACAAGACAGTTAATACCTTTTATGTGAATTTCTTCAAAATAAAAGAATTTAATTTTACCTAAATCAAATTCAGTAAATTGTTGAAGTAACTTTTGAGCACTAGGTCCCTGAAGTGCGACTTGTCCATAGGCTTGTGATAAGTTTTCAATCAAGACATTAAAATTAGCTTTGTGTTTAAGCATCCATTCATAGTCTTTATCAACATTCGATGCATTTACTACCAACAAATATTTTTCATTACTAAACTTATACACTAATAAATCATCTACAATACCACCATTTTCATAACACATCATGGTATAGACTATTTGTTTTTCATTAAGTTTAGTTACATCCCCCGTAATCAAGTACTGAAGATACTTTTCTGCATCTTTTCCAGTAATAAAAATTTCTCCCATATGACTTACATCAAATATGCCACAATTGTTACGAACTGCAAGATGTTCGGGAGTGATTCCCTTGTATTGAATCGGCATTTCCCAACCTGCAAAATCAACGATTTTAGCATTTAATTTTACATGTTCCTCATATAACGGCGTTCTTTTTAATTGAGCCACTGTATTCCTCCTAACAAATAATTTACATCTAAATCATACTACAATTTTTACCATTAAACAAACTAAATGACCTGTAAAACAGAAAAATATTTTTGCTTACTTTAGACAACTTATTATTCCCCGAGAAAAAGTGGATAGTCTCTGTTTTACATCATTATTTTTGATTAAATTACCTGAAATTGACCTTTCGTGGTATTTATTTGCTGATAGTACTATTATTTGCGGTTTCATCTCATAATTTACATAACTCGATAAAATTTCAGACAGCGGCATTTCATAATCATTTCCGATTAAAATATAGCTTATTTTCTTTAAAAAATGATGATAATAATCGGTTTCATTTTTAAAGATAGCTTGTTGTCTTTCCGAAAATATAAAATATGCTGCAGCTAAATGACCACCATATGTTGGAAGTGCAAAGATTATCTTATCTGATGCAAAACACTTTTTATATATATAAGCAATATCATCCTCAATGCTACATGGTAAATCTTCAAAACAGACATAATTACAATTACGACATGGGTTTATCTCGTAATCATAAAGATTTAATATTTCCCCTTCACAACTAAGTTCATTTAGACAAAATGATAATGTTTTGAAACAGTTACCGTCTTTACGATAACTAAAATTAATTCCTAATACTTTCATGTTCTCACCATCCGATTGTAATGTAAAAAAGAAACCAAAGTTTCTTTTAGTTATACTTTAAAAAGCCACAATGTAAAAATGCAGAAAAAATTAACCACAGGATAACAATATACATATATTTGTTAACCCTTTTATTAATTTTTGAGCCGATAATTTTGAGCATTAATGAAGTAATCAGCATTAAGATAATATTAACAAACGCTAATAATATGTCATTTAAAACAAACATAATATAAGGATATGTTTGAATAAAGACATAATTTATAATCAACAATAATAAATAAAAACGTTTATCATGGTTATCAGCTAATAAAGTATTACTAGCTGATATTGAAATAATAATAAAAGTAATAACCCAAAAAAGTAAATTAATATAATATGATGGTGTAAAATTAGGTTTATTTATTATTTCAAACCAAATAAAATCATGTGGTGCAATCATAAATGGTATTAAATGCAGAAGAAATATAACCACCGCAAAGAGATAATTA
>CALFRW010000168.1 GCA_937919135.1 uncultured Haloplasmataceae bacterium | reverse complement strand
AAAAAAGAACTTTTTAATCGTTATTATGACTTTTATTATTTTATCATTTAGTTTTGTTACACAACTTGTACCATTTACACAAGATACAACCGTTTTAGCTGAGCCTAAAAATGCATTCGATGATGAAGATGACATTCCACCATTTTATAATTGCTAAATACCGACTTGTTTTATCCTAATATACGCATTCTAACACTATACATAATCTAAAAATTATTCTCTGAACCTTAGCGAAAGAAGGACAACAAATTGTCCTTTTTTTGCTATTATCATTAAAATTATAAACGTTATTTCGATAATAAACAACTCTATCCGCCAATAAAGTTGTAAAATTTTATCTTATTATTAAAAGAATAGGAGCAAGGCTAAATATTTAGCTTCAAAATTAATATATAAACTATTTTCTTTTTAATGCATAAATTGGAGATAACCTCAATATAAAACGCAAATTTTTTATACTTACAAAGAATGCTATACAGATAATTAAAAACAGTACCCACATTCCTATCCGTAAAGGCTTCATATAAACAAGTTCTAAATCAAGGTAAGTAATTAACAGCTTAAAAGTTAATAAATAAAATGAATATCCAATACAAAAGGAAGTTATTAAAATGACTGTGAATTCTATTATATAAACTGAGAAAAGCTGTTTGCCAGATACCCCTAAAAGTTTTAACAACCCAATATTATATTCAATTTTGTATAGTTTTGTTTTGACAAATGTATTAGTTTGGATAAATAAGGTGATTAAGAAAAAAGGAACTACCAGGATAAGCAAAATTATTATAATATCAATTTCAATAATGAAAATTAAATTTAGAAGAAGAGATAATACAAAAAATAAGAGTGCTTGAGTAAATGATAAAGAAATAATAAAACAAATAATACTTCCTATGTTCCCCAAAAAGTGTTTATACCCTAAGAAAAACGCAATATGCTTATGCCCTGTCTTAAGAAAGCAACCATAATCATTACTAGTTTTTTCTTCAACATCATATTGACTTACTCTAATATCTTCATCAATCTCACCATTAATAAACTTTATGATTCTATCTCCATATTTCTTTGCCATTTCATAGTCATTTGACATAATGATTATTATTCGTTTATTTTTTAACGAACGATATTTTTGATAAAGCAGTTCCTTATCAACCTTTTTCAGGTTTGCCACCGGATTATCAGCTAGTATTATTTTACCATTTGATAGTATTGCTCTACTTAAGGCGACTTTTTGTTTTTCTAAACAAGATAAATTTTCCACTTTCTTTGATAATAAATGCATAATATCAAACTTTTCTATCGTATTTTGAAAATATTCTTTATTAAAACCACCATTAGAAAGACCTAAGCCTATAATTAAATTTTCTTTTACAGTAAGTCCACGTAATAAATTTTCTTCTTGAAAAATAAAACCCAAACCTTTACCTCTAAAATTATTTCTTTCATCAAGTTTAATACAAATATTTCCTAATTGTATTAATATATCACCACTATTTGGGTTATCAAGTGCTCCTAATATATTTAATATAACTCCATTATCGCTAGCTGTTTCACCAATAATAAAAGTAATTTCATCTTTAAAAAGTTCCAAATTTACCTTATTTAGAATTAATCTCTTATTAACCGCTTTTGTTACTTTATTAATTTTCATTCTCATAATACACACCTTTTTACCTAGTTCATTTTTCCTTAATTATTTATTATATATCCTTAACAAGGTTTTTTCCACAGCATATCTGTCATATAATATTAAAAACCATAGTATCCATTTACTATGGTTTTAATATTATATGCTTGAATTAATAATTGTTTTTATTTCAATATCACTTTTTATTTCATTACTTGCTAACATTTGTATCACAATATTGCCTAGTGCAGTTGCTTCTACAGGACCAGTAATTACCTTTTTACCAGTGTACTTTTCTGTTAGCTTATTTAATAATCTGTTTTTACAACCTCCACCAAATATATTTAGATACTGATATTGTTTTTTTGTTATTTTTTCAATTTCATTAACGGTTTTTTGATATTCCTTGGCGAGCGAATTAAAAATACAATAACATAACTCGCCAAATGAACTTGGTAATTGTTTATTTTCTTTATTTAGTACGGCCTTAATGGCACTAATCATGCTTTGAGGAGCAAGTAATAATTCATCATTTACATTAAAGGTATGCTCATAGTTGCTGTTTTCTCTAGCTAAGTCCACTAGTTCAGAAAAAGTATAAATATCTCCTATTTCATGTCGTACTTCCTGTATAATCCATAAACCCATAATGTTTTTTAAAAAGCGGTATTGTCCATTATAATTACCTTCATTAGTAAATCCTAATGCTAACGTTTCCTTGGTGTTTAACGGTTTGTCCATTAAAATTCCCATTAATGACCACGTTCCACTTGAAAGAAAAATTGTATCTTTGTCAGCTAATGATCCTGTCACCGCTGATGCAGTATCATGTGAAGGGATAACATAGACATTAGTATTAAATCCTACTTGTTTTTGTATTGCTTCAGTAAAGTTTCCTAATACTTGTCCTGGCATAATTATCTTTGGTAATTGAGTCCTTGCTATATCTAAATGCTTTAATATCTGCTCATTCCAGTCTTTAGTAGTTATATCTATTATTCCTGTTGTGGTAGAGATTGTGTATTCATTACGTTTTATTCCTGTTAAATAATAATTTAAAAAAGATGGTAACAATAAGATGGTGCTTACGTTTTTTAATCGCTGATTTAGTTTATCAGAATATAATTGATAGAGCGTATTATATACTTGTGGTTGAATTCCAGTTAACTCATATTGTTCGTGTGAATTCAATACTTTACTAAATTTTCTTTTGGCTTCTATGGTTCTTTTATCACGATATGAGTATATATCTCCAATTATATTATCTTCTTTATTAAGTAAAACATAATCAACACCAAAGGTATCTATTCCTACACCAATAGGAATTTTTCCAATTTTTTTACACTTTTTTAACCCACAAATAATGTTTTCTAATAGATAATCAATATCCCAGAGAAGACTATCATTTTTATTCATTACTCGATTATCAAAGCGATAAATTTCTTCGAATAATATTTCTCCATCTTTTAAATGCGCTAAAATATGCCTTCCACTTGATGCTCCTATATCTATGGCTAAATAATATTTCATAATATCACTTCTTATTTAAAAAATTCCTTTTTATAGTCTACCTTAAATCCCTTTACTACTTCCATTAATTGTTCGTCAGTAATCGTATTAAGTTTAGGTAAATGCGCTGTTTTTAAATACAATTCAGCTGCTTTTTCTACAGTTTCTATTAATCCGAATGCTTCATCAATACTTGAGCCTACACCATAAATACCATGTAATGCCCACACCACAAGTCGATACTGCTTCATTTTATTCGCTGTTGCTACCCCAATTTCATTTGTGCCACAAAGCATCCATGGCAAAACTCCGATTCCATCGGGAAATACTACGATACATTCAGTAATTGTTTTCCATAATGACTTTGTAAATTCTTTTTCATCCAAAGTGTGGACTTGTGTCATAGCTAGTAAATTAGTAGGATGTGAGTGCATTACAACACGATGTTCGGGATCTATCTTTAATCTCGTCATATGTGCCATTAAATGACTTGGTAATTCACTAGTAAATTTTCCGCCTTTTTTATATCCCCATACTAATTCTGCATGATATCCATCAGCACTTATTCTAATTATTCCTAAACCGTTTTCTGGATTTGCTGATATCTGACGAAAATACTCACCTGTACCAGTGACGATAAAATATTTACCACTTAATTCTTTAGCATCAAAATTGATGGGAATGGTACGAATAACTTTCGTGATATCGATGTATTCTTTAACTACACACTCATTTAAGGAGCAAGATATATTACCCCCATTTCTTTCATCCCATCCTAATCGATACATATTATCAGTAATTTCACAGATTTCCTTAATGAAAGGTGCATCTAATATGTTTTTCACTATCTTCACCTATTTCTATTAACTACGTTTTGTTAATTCTTCTTTTTCATACCTTTGTACTTTTTTTAGTGCTTCAATTCCAATTGGAATACCCTTACTTTCTAATATGTATTCCCATACTGCGTTTACTGGTAAGTTTTCAAATTCATCCATTAAAAATAATCTTTCAGTAAAGTCACCATTTAGTTCTGCTTCATCAATAAGATGTGTTGGTTCCAACAATGAAGTTAAGATAGCTTTTGCTGTAGCTCTTAACCCAATTGCCCACGCAGCTACACGATTAATAGTCGCATCAAAGAAATCTAAGCCAATCGCAATTTTATCATAGAAGTTACCACGTTTTAATTCTTTCATAACACTTAATAATTCATCATCTTGAAGAACTACGTGATCACTATCCCATCTTACACTTCTAGTAACATGAAGCATTAAATCATTAATAAATGGTCTTACAGCAGATAGTTTATCAGCTACTGACTCTGTCGGATGATAATGTCCTGTATCCATACATACACCGACACCGTTTTTTATCGCATAAGCTAAATAATAGTCATGCGAACCAACAACGAAACTTTCTGTACCAATACCGAATAGTTTTCCTTCTAAAACATCAGCTGTATATTTTCTTTCTTCTTCTGTATATTTGTGAGCAAAGATTTGATCTAAACTATCTGTTAATAATTCCCGGTATCTTAAACGATTAGCTGGTATGTCTTTTAAACCATCTGGAATCCAAAAGTTATTGTAACACTTTTGACCTAATTCTTTCCCGATAGCTAAAGAGATTTTTCTCGAATCAATACCTGCTTTTATCCAATAATCTCTTGTAGCTTTATCCAAACTTGCCAAAGAAAAACCTTTATTCATCATAGGATGAGTAAAGAAACTAGTGTTGAAATCTAAACCATAATTGTTTTTCTTTGCCCAATCAACCCAAAGCTGAAAATCTTCAATAGTCAAATCATTACGAGGATTCTGTCTTTCAGCATACATTGAATGAAGATTAACTTTTTGTCTTGATGGTGAAAGGCTAAATGCCATTTCAATATCAGCACGTAACTCATCGCCATTTCGGGCTGGATAAGGATAATTTCCAGTAACCAAATTTTGACTCTCTACTTCTCCTAGTCCTTCAAATCCTTTAATATCATCACCATTCCAGCAGTGTAAACTAACAGGAATTTGTTCAAAAAGCGCTAAAACCTTATCAGTATCAACGCCATAAATTTTATATACTGATTTAGCATGTTCATAATTTTCAACAATTTTCTTATTCATTTTTTATACCTCCGTTGTAATTAAATATTTCCCAGATGTAACTTCGATTTCCGAAATTTCTAGTTTTTCACCATTAATTTCAATATTCTTTCCTTGAATACATAAAGTTGCTGTTGTATTTGAAGGTATTTCGATTTCATAATTGATACCAGCTTTTGTTTTTTCCCAATTAGATACTACCTTACCACGGCTAGTTTCAATACTACAGTTTACATACGATATATCCTTAGGGATAACTGGTTTTATAACAATGTTTTCTGCATTTTCACCATCTTCAATACAAATACCTGCAAAATAGCGATAAAACCACGCATCATAACTACCAAACATCGGATGGTTATATGAATGCATTATATTTGCCATTGTGCTTTCCCAGCGTTCCCAGACCGTTGTTGCTCCACATTCTAACATATATCCCCAACCAGGGTACTCAGGATTTTTAATCATTTTTATTAATAAATCAATATATCCTGCTTCAGTTAATGTGTAAAATAAATGTCTGTATCCTTGATTACCACAAGTTGAATGATAATTATGTTTAATAATATCATCAGCTATATTTTTAGCTATTTCATCACGATCTTCAACTGGTGCAATATTTAAGTTTAATGCTAAGGAATTTTCAGCTTGTGTTCCATTGCTGTAATTTTTAGTTTCTTTATTATAGTATTTTCTATTAATTGCTTCTTTTGATGCTTTTGCCATCTGTGAATATTTTTCAAAATCTTTAGTATTATCTACTATTTGAGCAATTTTTGCCATTAATTTTAAGTGCCAATTTAAAAACACTGTCGAAACATATATATTATCAGTTACTGAATCTTTAAAGCATTCTGGAGCAACCCAATCAGCATAATAATAATAATCCATAATATAATCTTGGTGACGTGTCAATAAATATTCAACCCAACCCTTAAATCCGTCATAACCTTTTTGTAATACTTCGATATCCCCATAATATTTATAGGTTTTATATGCTAATAACAGATATGAAACCGATGTAACATCTGCTGGTCGACCACCTGTATAATAAGGAGCTGTATCAGCAATAGTACCTTCACTAGTTTGCGTTTCTGAAATATCTTGAATGATTTTTGGTAATAATCTATCGAGCCTAAAATTATTAATTGTTTGATAAACACGTGATGTTAAATCATTTAACCAACCAAAACGTTCGTCTCGTTGTGGGCAATCTGTTAAAATCGAGTGAATATTATTTTCTTCCGTTATAACAGCATTTTTATGTAACTGATTTAATACAGAGTCAGAACACTCAAAGTGACCTACTATTTCAACATCAGTACGAACTAACTGACCTTTTAAAGATATGATTTCGACATTTCCTTCAATTTCCACCTGAACATATTGAAAACCATGATATGTAAAACGAGGTGCATATTCTTCAGTGCCTTCACCCTTAAGAATATATGTATCGGAACAACGAGCACTACGTAGATTTAGTTGATTTACGCTTCCATCTTCACATAAACCTTCTCCATAGATTAACGTAACCTTATTACCTCTTGTTCCTTTAACACTAATTTTTGCCCAACCAGCGATATTCTGTCCAATATCAAATACAATACTTTTTTCAGAAATTTGCTTACGAGAAACCTCTGGATAATCACGAATTACTCTAATTGGTTCAATTAATTGTGGTGTTAATTTACCTTGAGGTGCTTGTGTTAATATGGTATACATCCAACCATTTCCCCATGTTGGTTCGAAGTCTGAAGTTGACCACCCACCAGGATAACGTTCCTCGAGAGTTGCATCATAGACTTCACCACCATAAATACTATTATCGATTACTGGACTTCCTGAAACCCACCAACCATGATTACAATCAGAATGATCTTCGTATATAGAGCCATCAGCAAATTCAAAATAGAATTGAGCTAACATTTTTCTTTGCCCTAGCCATCCATAACCTACTTCTACACCAACTACATTATCTTCATCATTCAAATAATCAGTAATATCATATATATCATAAAGAATGGTTTTAGAATATTCGGTAACTCCTGGGTTTAAAACGCTATCTGAAACTTTCTTTCCATTAATATATAATTCATGATATCCTAATCCACATACATAAGCTCTTGCTCTAACCACATTTTTCATTGATTTCTCTAATTTTTTACGAAAGTAGAGCGTACCTCCTTGGAAATTTGTAGGAATTGATACCCACTTCCCTTTCCAATCTGAATCGTTGATTAGACCCATTTCGAATGTTGTCTCCATCGTAGAGACTGTTTGAGAATCACTTACAACAATTAATTTTACATAGCATATCTGAAGTGATTTAAGTTCTTTCCCTTGATATTTTGTCCCATGCATTTTATTTGATGTTACTATATTAGAGTCCCATAAATCTGCCTTACCTACTTCTAATAGTTCTGCTTTGGATGCAACCAAAATTCGGTAAGATTTTTGAATAATATTTTTTTCTGCCTTATATTTCCAAGAAAATCTTGGATGTTTACACACTATACCTTTTGGTTTCGTTTGATATTCAACTATTAATTCTGCTAATTGAAACATATTCCACTTCTCCTATACTATAATATTAGTTATTTTTTCTTGTAAAAATAAAACCCTAATGCTGCGCCACCTAGAACAAATATTCCAATGCCAACACCAATTAATACATTTCTTAAAGTGTTATCATTAACTACATTAACGATTAATTCTCCTGTAAATGTTTCACCATCAACTGTAACTGAAACAACTGTTGTTTGTTCGCCTAAAGTTGCTGCATCCAAACCACTAATAGACGCATTTGCTAAATCAACTCTGTCTCCAGTTTTTCCACTTGCCCAAATAAAATTAGCTTTTAATTTACTTAAATCCAATTCCTGATCTTTTATTAATTCTGCTTTATCAGAAAATTTAATCCCAGTTATATAATCATAAACATTAACTGTTATTGTTACGCTTTTTTTAGAGTCCTCTTTTTCAGGATCTTCAATAGTAACTGTAACTTGAACAGTTCCTTCTTTTAGGCCTTTCATTATACCATTATCAGAAATTTCTAATATTGAAGTATCTGATGATTCATAGCTTAAAATTCCTGTAGTAGCATTATTTGGTACTCTAACAACTCCGGTCATTTTATTTTCACCAATTTTAATGTTTACTACATCATTATTAGCCTCGATATCTGTATATTCAATGTAAACGCCCCAAACATTACCGTTATAACGATATTGAACAGTTACAGGAATAAATCCTTCGATAATTATTTCTCCAGTTCCTTCAACCATTGCGTGATCATCACCACCACGATTTTCCATACTGCCTGTCCATTTATAAATTGGTAATTTTCCTGCTAATGTTATCATATCGCCTTCAAGATAATATTCATTATAATTATCAGCATCTAATACTGGCTGTCCATCTTCATATATAAATTCAGGAAAAATAACCAAGTTTTCTGCTAACATATAAAATCCTTGTAAATTTTCAATAGTGCCATCTTTTCTAGTATATGTTATGTTATCTATCACATTAGGCATTAATGAAGCATCTGTAATGTTTGCTAAATTCGTACTTGTGTTAGGAAACTGAATAAATACTGCATAATTAAACCAATCTACAATAGCTACTTCAGAAATTTTTTGATCATAGTAGTCATAAACATTGACAGAAATTGTTGTTTCGTACGTTTCATCATCAATTGTAACAACTACTTCTAGGTCCACTTCACCAATAGCACTAGTATCTAAAGCTTCAATTTGATAATTCTCTTCATATAAAGAAATTACTGGACTTTTAGATCCATCTTCAAACACTAGACGAGCTTTAGATATATTTGGTTGAAAAGTTTCTGGATCAGAATCTTTAACAACATAGTAAGTAAATGTATCTATCAGTTCAATTCCTGTAATTGTCTTAGCTGGTGTTACTGTAATATCAATTGTCTTAACGATATTATCAAAAGTAGCAGTTATTGTAACATCTCCTACGCCAACTCCTGTAACTGCTCCTGACGGACTTACAGTAGCAATTGCTTCATCAGATGAAGTATATACAGGTGTTCCATACGTACCTTCAGGGAAAAAAGTATTATTTAACTGAATTTCTGCCCCAACTGATACAAATGAATTATCAGCAGTAATAGTGAAATCAGTCGGCTCTCCTTGATAAATTTCCCAAGTTGCTCCAGTATATACATATGTATAGTCTGTTTTTAATTCACCAATAGAAACAAATTCGCCACCAGATGCATTATGATTTTCATCTATTGTACCGCCATCATATTGCCAAATTCCAAGACCAGTTTCAAGGACAATCTTATCTCCTGCCTTGAAAGAAAAACCTTGATTTAACCAAAATTCATAACGGTTACCACCTAAATTTTTCATGTTTTGCAAAACATCTTTTTGTCCAGCAAAACTAATATGTTCCTTAACATTTTCTAATGCTTCATCTTGGATATTTAGATATTGAGAAATATCCTCATTATTAAATACTACATAAAAAGCTGTACCCCAAGGTGAATTATTACCAAAATCCATCCCTGATGTATTTCCTCTAACAGTTATTTCGGGAATATCATCATTTGTTTTAGCACCTACAAATATAGAACTATGTGCAAAAACACTTACTAACATAAGAAAAACAACCATAATAAATAATTTTACTTTTCTATTCATTTCTCTTTTTCCTTTCTTACTATTAATTTTGAACTAACTCTATTACCATAATTATCAATAATTGTTAGATAAAAAGCTGTCCAATTACTAGAAACTTCATAATCAATTTTATTATTATCAATCACTAATCTTTGTTTAGACCAGTTCATATTGATGCTAATTTGATCAGTTGTATAAAATAGATATGCTTTATCAATCTTTACTTTTTTAGGTACATTAAAACCTACCGTTGACCCTTCTATATCCGGTTGATTTTTTAATGTAATGAAAGCATTATTTTTTACAATACTATCTGCAAATGTATATGGTTCTAATAATGCCGCTGCATGTGCTTGTGAATGAAGAAGCCCCTCAATAACAGAGAGATAACTATTCTTTGTGTTTTCATATGTCTTTGAGATAGAATCTAAACGTGCATGAATATCGATATTACTCGCAACAAATAACGTCGGGGTGTTTATTTTGGAGAGTGCAGTATCATTATCCCATATTTCTGCCTCAGGATTGTTTTTCATATATCCTGCAATTGTCGAATCACTATCTAATTGGTTTAGTGAACAGTAAATTGGAATGGAAAATGCAAAACGATCATCATATCCAGTAATAATTGAAGTAATTATTCCTCCCCAACTTACTCCGCTTACACCAATCTTATACTTGTCAACATAATCTAAATTATGTAAGAAGGAGTTAGCTATTATGGCACTTCTGGTTGCATAATGCATCCACGTATCTTCAATTGGTAATGCAGCATCTTCATAATTTTGATTATGCGGGGCACTGTATGGAGAATTTTCATATAGATCCAGGGGCATAGATGACATATTACCTTGCGTTAAGGGAACATGACCTTCTAAATCAATCGCTAATGCAACATATCCCCGGTCCATCCACATTTTCACCCATTCCCAATAAGCTGTTCCTCCTCCGCCGTGAATAAGTAAGACAGCCGGAAGCGATTCAGCTTCACTATTAGGAATACCTAAATAACTAAAGAAATAACTTTCTTCACCTTGATAATCGGAGCGAATCCATAAACCTTTAATATTTACATCTTTCCGATCTTTATCATTATCATAATAATAATCTGGTTCTTCCCAGTATGAATCCTTATACTCTACACCATCAGAATAAACTGAATGATTATGCATGGTTCTTTTTACTTCCTTTTCTGGTTTTTTTTCACAGCTTACAATAACAAAGCCTAGCAGTAAAATGCAAACGATGACTAGTTTTTTATTAATAAGCATAATTTAATCTTCCTAACGGTGCAACATCACCTGTAACATAATAATCCATGATATCTTCATAATTAGTTACATTATCAGCCACTTTAAATTCAATGTTTACATCATTATAATCAAGGTCTAATAAAGAAAGTGGAATTGCTACTTGCATAATATTACTTGATACATTTAACATGACATCTCCAACTTTTTCCCACTCATATCCACCTAATGATTTTTCTAATGAGGTCAGATTACTATTAGGACTTCGATTTACTACATACTGATAACCAGCAAAGTTTTGATTAGTTTCATTTGTTTTAATAAAAATATTCATCCAATTGACATCACTACCATTATATTCAGTAATATCATCTAAAGTTTTAATGTAAAAATAGAGATTTTTCTTATCATGAACAACTTTTATATCGGTAATATCATTTCGATTACTTTCATCAATATATCTTCCAGTATTTACCGCATTTATGAAGTCTCTTTTAATAGCATCACCAGCGAAATCCTTGTAATGAGATGTAACATAATCCCATAGAACTAACGAGCTAGGATTACTGATATTCATATTCATCTGTTTTTTTTCATATTTGACTGGCTCAGTATATTTATACTTGCGAATATTGGACACCATTTGTAAGAAAAAGTTATCATTATATCCGCCTTTCATCATTTCAATATCACGCGAATATTCTTCACTAAAAACATCAACAAATTGAACAGGATCAGGATAATTATCAAATGTTTGTTTTATTGCCATCCACTCATTAAAACTTGTTACTAAAACATTATTTACAAGTTTATCGTTTTCATGAACAGTATCCCACATATCTTGAAAGCTACGACCGGCATGATAGTTTTCTTCTACGCCACCAGTTACATTATTGTAACCACGGCTTGATTCTGGATGCATTATACTGGCAATTATTGCACTATGACTATGTTGAGCCACTGGTACTGCAATACTCCCATTATGAATTTTTTGAGGATATTCCCAACTCATCCATGGAATAGAATTAGGATTAAAATCACCATTTGGCCATTCAGATTCTTTGACATCAAAGAATTCTTGCATTTCTTTAGAAAGATAATTATTAAAATTAGCATCATACTTTGTTTGATCACTTGCATTATTATTATTCTCTGTAATGCCAATAATTAATGGTTTATCATTAGGTGTAAACCAAAGACTCTGATACTTTTCTGTTTGATAATATTCTGAATATATTATATCGACTGTATTACCAGACATTGAATTAGTGTAAAAGACAATTTTGGGGACATTAAAACCTTGATCTTGATATTTCAGTAAAATGCTTAATAAATTATCCAATGAATCCTTATATACTTTATAATTAGTTGTATCAAAACATAAATAATCAATGCCAGCCATAGTAAGTAATTCAGCATGTCTGGTAGCTACCCAAGGGTCACGCATATTATAATAACCATATAATGGTTCACCCCAGAAATGAAATTCACCAGTACGACTTTTTTCACTACCTACTGGATCATATAAAATTTCGCGTCCTGCTTCTGTTTCTAATAATTGTGTAATATTATAAATTGCTGTTTGTGCTTCTGAATGTTGACCTAACCATAGTGAATAAAATAATCCTACGTAGCGTTTTTCTCCTGTTTTATAATTATCTACTTGGTGGATTTTCCGACCCAAGTCGTCTATTCCTACTAGGTTCATTAAGGAAAATTCCTGTGGAGTTAATTTTCTCTCATCAATGAGTAAGTTTTTCTCAACATTATTATTCTTTTTACATCCAACTAATGTATGTACCATAACTATTGACACCACACATAACAAAATTTTTTTAATATTCATAGTTTCCTCCTAATAACCATAGGTATAATTAAGTCTACCAATTGGAGCAGCATCCCCTGTTACATAGTAATCCATGATATTTTCATAATCAGTTACATTATCAGCCACTTTAAATTGAACATATACATTAGAAGGAGTTAACCCTAAGCTCTTTAAAGGAATTGCCACTTGCATAATATTTCCATTAATCTGATAATCAGCTTTTCCAACATCTTTCCAATTATAATCACCTGTTGACTTTTCAATTGATGTTTTATTTTTATCAGGATGACGATTAATAATATAATTGTATCCAGCGAAAGATTTATCTGTTTCTTTGGTTTTAATTAAGATATTCATCCAATTAAGATCCTTACCATTATATTCTGTTATATTATCTAAAGTTTCTACCTTAATATATAGGTTTTCGTTGTCGTGTGTAATAGCCACGTCTGTAATATCATTACGATTACTGTTATCTATATATGTTCCTATATTAGCAGCATCACGATAATTACGAGATAATGCATCACCAGCAAAATCTTTGAATTTAGTACGAACAGCTTCCCAATCAACTAACGATTTGTCATAGATATCGATTGTATTTGTATTATATCGATAATGTTTTGCATTACTATACGTAAATCTTTTTACATAATCGATTGTTTGCAGATAGTAATTATCTCCATAACCGCCTTTCATCATTTCGATATCGCGTGAATATTCTTCATTAAAAGTGTCGACAAAAAACACACTTTGTCCATCAGAATATTTAATTGCGATCCATTCATTAAAGCCCGTTACAAACACATTATTAACATCTGAATAATTATCAAAAACCGTCTCCCATTGTCCTGCGTAATTAGTTCCCTGATTTACATTTTTAGAATTATTCAAATATTTATCATAACTAAAACCTCGACCCTGATTGCTTCTAGGCCCTTCACTCATGCGAGCGCCAGGATGTTGAGCTAAGGAAACTGAAATTGTTCCATTATAATTTTTTTGTGGATACTCCCAATCCATCCAAGGAAATCCATTTTCATAATCTTTATCAAAACCGTATGGCCATTGTGACTCACGGAAATCAAAGAAATTATAATATAATTCCTTTTCAGCTTGACTAAGTTCTGAACTTACACCAATTATTAAAGGTTTATCATTAAACGAGAACCAAAGATCTGAATATTTTCCATCTTTGTACCATAAGTCATAGCACCTTTGGAGTGTTATTCTTGAATGGGAATTTGTATAAAACGCTACCTTAGGGACATCAAATCCCTGATCATGGAACCTTTGTAATACTTCAAATAACGCATTTATAGCATCGACATATATTACCGAATTAGTAAGGTCATAAACTAAATAATCGATACCTGCCATAGTAAACAATTCAACATGACGGGTTATTACCCAAGGATCATCAGATGAATAGTAACCATATAAAGGTTCTCCCCAATAATGGAACTTCTCTAGTGGGCTATCTTCTGTCCCATCAATGTTATATAATGCTTCAGAATTATTTTCTAGCAATTTTGTAATATCATAAATGCCTTCATCCTTAGTATGGTAGCCATGCCATACATGATAAAACAATCCCACATAATTATCATTTCTAATATCGCCTATTCTAACAGTACGTCCAAGGGCGTCTGTAGTAGAAATATTTGCGATTGTATACTCGTAAGGAGACAAATTCCGGGAGTCATTAACCCGTGTTATTTCATTATTATTATTTTTCTTATTACAACTTGTAATCGTTACAAAAACAAACATGATTGCTACACTAAATAGTACTTTTCTAAATATCTTCATGTTACCTCCTTCTTATTAGCCTTTTGACCCCGTCATTGTTACTCCTTCAATTAATTGTTTTTGGAATAACATAAATAATATTCCTGGTATAATCGTCATAAACACTCCTCCTGCCATACGCATATGTGCCATTTGTGAAGCAGCAGTTGATTCAGTAGAATCTAAGAATACGACATATGCTAGTGTTCGTGGTGCATCAGACGAGGACATGTATATTAACGGTCCATAAAAGTCACCCCAATTAACAATAAATATCGTTACCATAATGTATATTAAAACCGGCTTACAAAGAGGTAGGATAATATTCCAATATATTCTAAATGTACTTGCTCCATCAATTCTTGCTGCATCTTCAATATTTTTCGGAATACCTTTCATAAATTGACGAATTAAGAAAATATTAAATGCCCCTCCTCCAAATAAATTGGGTATTGTAAATGGTAACAAAGTGTCAATCCATCCCATATTGGTATACATAATGTATAAAGGAATTTGGGTCACAGTGGGCGGAATCATCATTGTACTCATCATTAGGGCAAACATTAAATTCTTTCCCTTCCATTTTAATTTAGCAAAGGAAAAAGCAATTATTGATGCTGATAATGGCACCGCAATAATATTAAATAATATTATATATAACGAATTTAACGCTGCTTTTAGATATTTATTATTACTGGTAAATAAATCCACATAATTAGATAACATTAATTTATTAGGAAAAAGTTTAACAGGACCGACTACTTCTTCCGAAGACATTAAACTTTTCATAACCATGTAAAAATATGGAAAAATGAGAATAATGCCAATAATAATCATTGCTGTATAAATACATATTTTGAATAATCTTTGATTAAAGATTGCTCTTTCGTTTATTGATAAATCATGATAATTTCTTTTTGACATTAATATTCCTCCCCATAGAAAACCCATTTACTTGTTCTAAAGAGAATGAAGGTAATTATAGCTACGATTATTAATAATACCCATGCTAAGGCACTACCATAACCAAGTTTCCCACGCTCAAAGGCTTCCCAATATATTTTTACCGCATACATGTATAATGAGTCATCTACTCCTCGACCATCACGAGGGGCAAATGTTAATGTCCCGTTATATTGCAATGTATTTATTATTGATGTTACTACATTAAAGAAAATCATTGGTGTACTCATCGGAATTGTAATGTAGATAAAACGTTGAAATCTATTAGCACCTTCAATTGAGGCACTTTCATACATTTGTTTCGGAATATTTTTGAATGCTGCTAACCATAATATCATTCCACTTCCAAGTGTCCATAAATTCATAAGTATCAGAGAAAACATCGATGAAGAAGCTTCTTGAAAGAATGATGATGTGGGCATCCCTAAACTAGTAAGGATTTTGTTAAATATCCCGTATGTTGGATCATAAATATCTTTCCATAACAGCCCACTTGCAACCAAAGGTATAATACATGGTAAATAATAGATTACACGGAATGTTTTAACACCTTTAATTTTTTGATTTACAAGTAATGCTAATAAGTATGATAAGACTAAATTTAAAACAATACTTATTATCGTATAGGTTAAAGTATTTACAACTACTTTGCCAATATCGCGATCTGATGTAAAGATTCTAATATAGTTTCCCAGTCCAACAAATGATTGGGTAAAACCATCAGTATCTAAAAAGGAATAATATAGCGAGGAGAATACAGGTATAAAGGTAAATACAAGTAAGCCGATCATTAATGGTAAATTGAATAACCAACCTTCATAATTTTCTCGTATGAATTTTCTAAATTTTTTTACTTTCATTTTTTTCTCCTCTCCCTAACTTTCTAATGCATCCTCCATATCACGTACTGCTGTTGCTATACTTTCTTCTATGGTTTTATTCTTATTACATACATTATTAAATAAATCTCTTAATGCTAAATCTAAATCTGATTTATATTTTGCATCATAATATTGGAAAAAGTCAGGTGCGATTTTATATTCCATCCCATAAAGATACGCATCAAGATTAAACTCACGATATCCTTCGCCCCAATTAGCAGTTGTATAATCCGCCAAGTCTTGTCTAATAGAAGGGGTGTTTAGACCACCTAAAGCCATGTTTTGTTGTCCTTCATAACTTATTAAGTAATTTAAAAACGCCCAAGCTTCATCCTTATAAGCGCTTGCTGAATTAATTGAATAACCTGCTATACCAGTACCGATTTTAGGATTTTCACCAATTAATGGAAAGGATACAATGTCAATATTACCTTTTAATTCCTTACGCTCAGCAAATAAAGATACCGATGCTGATTGGAATAAAAACGCACTTGTTCCTGCTTCAAATGAAGAACCTGGAGTTATTCCTGTAGGTACAATTATTCTTTCGTCTAACATTCTTTTAACCAATTCTAATGCTTCTCTGGTTTCTTCACTATCAATGGTTAATTTACCAGTTCCATCAGTAATATCAGCTCCCATTGAGCGAAGTATCGGATAATTTACTGATAACCACGTAGTTAAATTAGCATCAAGAACATAACGATCAGTATGGCCTTTACTATCTAAATACTCACGGACTTGTAAACAAACATCCATAAAAGTATCCCATGACCAACCATTTTCAATTAAAGTTAAATTTACACCTGCTTCTTCAAGAAGCTTTTTGTTATAAAAAGTTACGACACTATCTGCACTTCTTGGTACAACATAGTGCTTATCATCAACAGAACCAATGTCAAAGTATTCCTTATAAAAATCAGTTTCAAGATCGAAAATTCCTGCTTCTTCAGATAAATCAATATATTGATTTAATGGAAGGGCAATATTTTTATCAACTAGAAAATAGAAGTCTGGTGAGTTTGTCCACACTATATCAGGTAAACTACCTGCTAGCGCTTGATTTCTAACTGTATTTTCATACGAACCTACTGATACATAACCTAAAGAAATGTTAATATTTGGATACTTTAAATTAAATCCTTCGATTGCTTTTTCAATCATACTTGTCTCATTAACGTTTCCACCAGGAATTAATATACTAATATCCGCCTCAGTATCAGATGGCAAATCGATATTAGCCTCAAAATCATCTAAATCATCTGGATATTTACTGTTAATAGTACAACTCGAAATCAATAATAATGATATAAATAAGATAAAACTAAATATTTTTTTCATTATATTACCTCCTTAAATTTTTACTAATATTCTACTAAAGTTGCTAAAATGCTCATTAAATATATTCTAGAAGAATAATCATTCACATGATTAATACCATTCCCGGTAAGATCCTCATATTTTTTCTCTTTTAACATATATCTGCTAACCTTCCAGATATCAATAACCTTAACCCCAGAATAACGCTCTGAAATCTCTCTTATTTTGTCCCAATAGTTTTCCAATCTTGATGTATCATATGCTTTATCATTTGGTGAAAAAGCTGTTAATATAATAAACTCAGTATTTGGATTTGCTTCTCTCGCAGATAAAATTATTAATTCGATGTTATCGCGATAACTATTAGGTGAAAAACCGCTTCCCGCGTCATTAATACCAAAATGAATAAAAATCACATCTGGATTACTTGTGTTAATATTTGCTATTGCTTCTTCACTGCTACCCCATGCTGATGTTTTGCCACCAACAGATATATTATTAAGATTTATTTCAGCTTTATATTTGTCCTCAAGGCCTTTTTTTGTTAACTCCATAAAGTTTGGCATAAATGGCTCACGATTAAAATGACCGCTTGAGGAGCATCCTTCTAATACACTATCGCCAATCGCAATAATATTTACTGACTCCTCATTTTTTAGCTTATTCATAAGATTAGGTAAAGTTTTTTCATCATAATTAGCATAATATGATAAATCAATATCTTTCACATCATAAACATAACTTACATAAACTTGATTACCATACCAAAACGGGCTCTCAGTGTAAACTATGTTAGCCCCCATTAATACATAATCTGTTTGAATATTAGAAATAGAACTTACTTCCCGATAAGGTTCTGGAATATTTTGACCTGTTAAATTTTCATATAATAAATAAGGCATTGTAGAGCCAGGTAAGCTATTTATTATATTATCTTTGACTTCAAAATCGATTCCTTCCTTATATTCTTTGTTTAAAGTAAAGTCCTTAATCGAAATTATTTTGAGTGGTATAAATTGTAATTTTCCCGTAAGCTTATTCCCATCATCGATTAATAAGACGCTTTCATTATATATAACATTTCCTTTCCAAAAGGGTGTCATTAACTCGGTATCACTAAATGAGTAATCTATTTCTTGAAAGTTTTCTATATAATTTGGGAATTTAGTTAAGTCAATTTGCTTTTCCTCCTTTTCTGCTTTTTTACATGATGTGATCGATAAAAGAAAGCTAATTATAATTAAAAAAAATATTTTTTTATTAAGCATCACTTCACCTCACTCCTTTCTAGTAAACGCTTTCTAATTTTATCTTACTCGTTTTGAGTTATAATGAAAATTAAGAAAATACATGAAATAATGGACAAATCTTAGATTGGATAAAAAAACTATAGAATTAATATGGTATAATTATTTGTCTAAAGTTAAAAAATTATATATTAGGAGGTATAGTAATTAATGGACAATCTTGATAGACTAATTTATAATACGACATTTACTGTAAATGAAGTGGATTTTGCTACTGTAGGTAGTTTTTGGAAAAACATAGTTTCATTTTATAAATATTATCGAATATATTTAGTTACTAAAGGTAACGCCAAGCTCTTTCTAAAAGGTAAAATGATTAATCTAGAAGCAGGATATCTTTACTTTATTCCCTCTTATTCTGTAGTAAGTGGAGATTGTTTAGCTGTACTAGGTCATTATTTCCTCCATTTTCAAGCAGGAGGAACTTTAGATAATATTTTAGGCTCCTTAGACTTTCATCATAAAATAAAAGCTAATGCTTTTGACGAACAAATATTTATCAACATGATGGAAACAATTAAAGTGAATCCTCCTACTCTTAGTTCGCTATTTAATTTACATGGTTCACTACAATTATTTTTATCAAGGTTTTTAGCTGACGCCAAAATTGTTCACTATGATATTTCTCGTTTTGACAAAATATTTGACTATATAGATAAGAGTATAACCGAAAAAATAACAGTAAAAAAATTAGCTTCATTAGCTAACTTAAATGAAACATATTTTTCAAATCTATTTAAAAAAACAATTGGTATCTCGCCCTTACAATATGTAATTAATAGAAAAATTAATTACTCCATGACACTATTATTTAATAATAACTATCGTATTAAAGATGTCGCTTATTATTTAGGGTTTAAAGATGAGTATTATTTTTCAAGGATATTTAAACAAAAAACCGGGATGTCACCCAGTGATTTTATGAATTCTAAAAAACAAAACATTTAAACAGGTAAACAACAAAAAAAGTGGTTTCTGTATTGAACAGGAATCACCTTTTTAATATACCATTGAAAAATAGTTTAAATCTTCACTTTTATTATTTATTTAATATTATTATTCAAATAGTATTATTTCAAAATTTGTTTTTCTTTTAAAATCTTTATATAATCATTTTTACTTAGTGGACAATTCACTAGGTCTTTAAATTAATTTTTCATTAAAAATTTATATATTATTAACTTTTTCTTATTAATTTTCATTAAATTACTTCATAAAATATTACATAACACATTTGATTAGAAAGTTAAAGGAGAAAATCAAGTTTCTCCTTAATAATTAATTATTATATTCGTTTAACAATTGTGTTAATGTATCCTTTGCATCACCTAGTAACAAGCTTACACCACTTGCTTTTTGATAAAGCGGATTTTCAACTCCAGCATAGCCTGGTTTTAAATCATAATTACAGATAATTATCTGTTTTGCTTCATCTACATTTAAAATTGGCATTCCATATATCGGTGTGCCTTCTGCATCTCTAGCTGCTGGGTTCATTACATCATTTGCCCCAACAACAATACATACATCAGTATCTTTAAAATCATCATTGATATTATCTAATTCATATAACTGATCATATTCCACATTCGCTTCAGCAAGTAAAACATTCATATGTCCTGGCATTCTTCCTGCGACAGGATGAATTGCGTATTTAACTTCTGCACCATTTTTTGTTAAATTATCAGCTAGTTGTTTTACTAAATGTTGTGCTTGTGCTAAAGCCATTCCATATCCTGGGACGATAATTACTTTTTTAGCGGCTTTTAATACCTCACTTGCTTTCAAATCAGATTTCTTATTACTAGTATTACTATTTAATTTAGTTAATATGTCTTGTAGAGTTTTACTAGCATCCCCTAATACTAAACTCACTCCACTTACTTTTTGATAAAGTGGATTTTCAACTCCAGCATAGCCTGGTTTTAAGTCATAGTTACAAATTATGATATGTTTTGCTTCATCAACATTTAAGATTGGCATTCCATATATTGGTGTGCCTTCAGCATCTCTTGCTGCTGGGTTCATTACATCATTTGCCCCAACAACAATACATACATCAGTATCTTTAAAATCATCATTGATATTATCTAATTCATATAACTGTTCATATTCAACATCAGCTTCAGCAAGTAATACATTCATATGCCCTGGCATTCTTCCTGCGACAGGATGAATTGCGTATTTAACTTCCGCACCATTTTTTGTTAAGTTATCAGCTAGTTGTTTAACTAAATGTTGTGCTTGTGCTAAAGCCATTCCATATCCTGGGACAATAATTACTTTTTTAGCGGCTTTTAATGTTTTTATATATGTATCTAAGGTTTCATCAGATTGTGATACAGTAGTTTTTGCTAATTCATTTAATAAAATAGGTATCGTTTCCTTAGCATCACCTAATACCAAACTTACACCACTTGCCTTTTTATAAAGTGGATTTTCAACTCCAGCATAGCCTGGTTTTAAGTCATAGTTACAAATTATGATATGTTTTGCTTCATCAACATTTAAGATTGGCATTCCATATATTGGTGTGCCTTCAGCATCTCTTGCTGCTGGGTTCATTACATCATTTGCCCCAACAACAATACATACATCAGTATCTTTAAAATCATCATTGATATTATCTAATTCATATAACTGTTCATATTCAACATCAGCTTCAGCAAGTAATACATTCATATGCCCTGGCATTCTTCCTGCGACAGGATGAATTGCGTATTTAACTTCCGCACCATTTTTTGTTAAGTTATCAGCTAGTTGTTTAACTAAATGTTGTGCTTGTGCTAAAGCCATTCCATATCCTGGGACAATAATTACTTTTTTAGCGGCTTTTAATGTTTTTATATATGTATCTAAGGTTTCATCAGATTGTGATACAGTAGTTTTTGCTAATTCATTTAATAAAATAGGTATCGTTTCCTTAGCATCACCTAATACCAAACTTACACCACTTGCCTTTTTATAAAGTGGATTTTCAACTCCAGCATAGCCTGGTTTTAAGTCATAGTTACAAATT
>CALFRW010000167.1 GCA_937919135.1 uncultured Haloplasmataceae bacterium | reverse complement strand
ATATTATTGTTTATTATAAAAAGGATTTAGTTTTTAAAACTAAGTTTAAAAATTATTTTATTTTAGACTTTAGTTTAATTAATAATACATTACGTAAAGTATTTCCTTTATTTATTAATGAATTTGCCAACTCTTTCGCTTTAGTTTTGATTTTTCAAATTTTTTCATTATCAGGTAAAAGTGCAGTAAGCGCAATAACGATAACAGATGTTGTAAGTCAAATGGTATTTATTTTTGCGAACGGATTAGGTACAGCTACTTCAATTTTAGTAGGTTATAAATTAGGTCAAAATGATCTCGATGGTGCTGAGGAAAATGCAAATTACTTGCTTGGTTATTCTTTGATCGTAGGAATTGTTATTTTAGTTGTTTTAAGTATTGCTGGTTTTGTCGTACCCCAATTTTATAATATATCTGGATATACTAGGCAAGTAACAACCTATACGATTTTAATACAAGCATTATTTGCCCCAATGCTCATTTTAACGAGGATCTTCTTCTTTATATTAAGAAGTGGTGGAAGAGTACGCGAAGTAGTTTTAATAAATGGTTTATTTATGTGGGTCGTTAAAGTACCACTAGCAGTTATTTTAGGATTTGTTTTTAAAGTTGATATTATAATTTTGTTTTTTGCGGTAGAAGCAACGCGTGTTCTAAATACACTAATATGTATTTATTACTATAAACAAAAAAAGTGGAGAATAAATTTAACTTTGGAGTCTAAAAATAGTTCAAGGGGATAAAGATATGAAAAAGAAAGTAACAATTATTGGCGCTGGTCATACTGGCGTAACAACCGCATTTTTATTAGCGACTGAAAATCTTTGTGATATTGTTTTATTAAGCAGAAATGAAAACAAAACGCGAGGTCTTGCCTTAGATATTTTAGAATCAACACCAATTATAAATAGTGATGTTAATATTATTGGTAGTTGTAATTATGAGGCTAGTAAAGACTCTGATATTGTGGTTATCACAGCTGGAGCACCACGTAAAAAGGGAATGAGTCGCGATGAACTTATTATGGTCAATCGTAAGGTAATTGAGGAAGTTACAAAGAAAGTTATTAAATATTCACCTAATTGTATTATTATTGTCTTAACAAACCCTGTTGATCTTATGACCTACCTGACATTAAAGGTTTCAGGTTTTCCTAAACAGCGTGTTATCGGACAATCAGGTGTTTTAGATTCAGCTCGATTGCGTACCTTTATTGCGCAGGAATTAAATATCTCTGTTAAAGATGTAAATGGGTTTGTATTAGGTGGGCATGGAGATAGCATGGTACCGCTAATCCGTTATACAAATGTTGCTGGAATTCCGGTAACTAAATTAATTTCAACAGAAAAACTTGAAGCAATAGTTAACAGAACCCGCTATGGTGGCGGCGAAATTGTCCAGTTACTGGAAAGTGGTAGTGCATACTATGCACCAAGTTCAGCATTAGTTGAGATGATTTCCGTAATTCTAAAAGGTGAAAGGCGGATTCTATCAGCAATATCATATCTTGATGGTGAATATGGATATAAAAACATTTGTTTTGGTGTACCGGTAATTTTATCGGAAAAAGGCGTCGAAAAAGTTATTGAACTAGATTTAACGCAAACTGAGGTTATATTATTAGATAAGTCGGTAGCTGATATTATAGAAAATTTAAAAAGAGCTTAGCTCTTTTTTTGTTTATATATTCCAAAAATGTTAAAAATTAATAAAATTATCTTTGGGTATTAAGATTGGATTTTACCATAATAATAATGTACTTGAATATGGAGTGATTTATTTGAAAGTTAAAATAGTAATTTTATTTTTTAGTATTCTTTTTTGTAGTTTTTTAAGACTAGATTCAAAAGCAGAAGCGCGCGAGTATGATTTGCGGATGCATATTTATCAGGAATATGCTTTAGAAACAGATGTTCCTTGGTATTATATTGCCGCAATTGATCAATACGAAAGAAATACGAAAAACTATCGTTCTTTTTGTCCCAAGGAATCAGAAGTAATCTCAATTTGTTTTGACCCTCAAGTATGGAGCGGAGCTTTAAATCCAATCCAAGATGATAATAATTTGTATCGAATTAAAATATTCAATGGAATGGGAAGCGATGGAGATGGTGATAATCTAGCAGATAGATTAAATCACCAAGATAAAATTAATGCTTTTTTAAGTTATATAAATTTATTTGGCAGCACAAAAGATAAGCTTGAGGAAGCATTGATAAATTATTATCGCTCCGAAAAAGCAGTGAAAATAATTTTAGGGATTGCGGAGATTTTTAAACATTTTAATACTATTGAACTCGAAAAAAGAGTACACCCAATTCCAAGAGGTTATACTGCAAGTTTAGTCGCAAACTATGGACAATCACGTTCGTTTGGTGGGTTACGGGCACATGAAGGAGTAGATATTTTTGCTCATTATGGGACGCCTGTTGTTTCTACCGCATATGGTATCGTTGAAATAAAGGGTTGGAATCGTTTAGGAGGATACAGGATTGGAATTCGGGATATCTATAATACTTATGAGTTTTATGCTCACTTGCAATATTATAATAAAAATATTGAAGAAGGAATGATTGTAAAACCTGGGCAAATAATTGGTTATATAGGTTCAACTGGCTATGGTAAAGAGGGAACAAGTGGTAAATTTCCACCTCATTTACATTTTGGATTATATAAGTTTGATGGAAAAAGAGAATGGAGTTTTAATCCTTATTCATATTTAAGAAGTTGGGAAAGAGTCCGCTTATAAAAGGCATATTTCTTGCAGATTAGATGTGATAAGATATAATTAAATTGTAAGGAATAATCTCGGAGTATATATTTAATTTTAGAGGGAGCTAAAATTTAAGGAGGTTAAAATTGCTTACGAAAAAGTATGATCCACTAAAACGGAAAAAACTTACAATTCTCGATGAAACTGGTTCAATTGTTGAAAAAACATTAGAACCAGAGTTAAGTAAAGATAAATTATTAGAAATGTATAAAGTTATGTTGTTGGGTAGAATTGCTGATATTAAAGGTGTGCAATTCCAAAGACAAGGACGGATGTTAACATATGTTATTAACAAAGGTCAAGAGGCTGCACAAGTAGGTGTTGCTGCAGCAATGGAAAAGCGAGATTGGTTAGTTCCTGGATTTAGGGAATTTAGTGCATTGTTGTACCGAGGGGCAACGCTAGAGCAATCATACCTATACTGGTATGGAAATGAATTAGGTAGTAAATTCAACGATGATGTCAAAATACTCCCAGTTAATATAACAATTGGAGCGCAGTTAAATCATGCGGTTGGAATCGGGATGGCTAGTGATATTTTAGGTAAGGATGAGGTTGTAGTTACCTATATTGGTGATGGGGGAACTTCAGAAGGAGAATTTCATGAGGCTTTAAACTTTGCCGCTGTATTTAATGCACCAGTTGTTTTTATTATCCAAAATAATCATTATGCAATCTCATTTCCAAGATCAAAACAAACTAAAACATTAACGCTTGCACAAAAAGCGATTGCTTATGGAATCCCTGGAATCCAAGTTGATGGTAATGATCCATTAGCGGTCTATGCAGCTACTAAAGAAGCTATTGAAAGAGCAAGAAAAGGTGATGGGCCAACATTAATTGAAGCAGAAACTTATCGTCTTGGCGCTCACACAACTTCAGATGACCCAACTATTTATCGTGAGGATAAAGAAGTAGAAGCATGGAGTAAGAAGGATCCCTTAATTCGTTTTAAAACATATTTAACTTCTAAGGGGTATTGGAGCGATAAAGAAGATGAGAAATTAAATGAAGAACTTGCTGATTATGTAACAGAATCATTTAAAAAGGTGGAGAAGACAGGTCTTATCCCATTAGAAGATATATTTAAATATCATTTTGCGGAAATGCCACCGCATTTAGTTGAACAATATGAAGAATATAAGGCATATCTTCAGGAGGTGAAGGAATAATGGCAACGCTTAACAATATTCAAGCAATAAATCAAACATTAGCTGAGCAGATGGAAAAAGATCCAAAAGTTGTGGTTTATGGTGAAGATGTAGGGCATGAAGGTGGAGTCTTTCGTGCTACTGTTGGTTTACAAAAGAAATTCGGAAGCAAACGTTGCTTTGATACACCTGTATCAGAAGCGGGACTTGTAGGAGCTGGTGTCGGAATGGCTGTAAATGGGTTAAAACCAGTTGCTGAAATTCAATTCTCTGGTTTTATGCTTCCAGCTTTTAATCAAATCGTCGCTCATGTTTCAAGAATGCGTAATCGTTCTCGGGGAAAATATAATGTACCGATGGTGATTAGAATGCCATATGGTGGTGGCATTAGAGCGCTTGAACACCATTCAGAAAGTCAAGAAGCGTTATTTGGACATATTCCTGGTTTAAAAGTTGTTATCCCTTCAACTCCCTATGATACGAAAGGATTATTAACCTCTGCAATTCAAGATCCAGATCCAGTTATTTTTATGGAACCAAAACGGATTTATCGGGCTTTTAAGCAAGAAGTACCGGACGAAGAATTTACGATTCCGATTGGTAAAGCTAAAGTAGTAAAATCTGGTACAGATATTACCGTAGTTGCATGGGGTGCAATGGTGCGAGAAGTACAAAAAGCGATAAAAACCCTAGAAGAAGAAGGTATTAGTGTTGAGTTAATCGATTTACGTACTATTTCACCTATTGATCAAACTACGATTATTGAATCAGTACAGAAAACCGGAAGATTTCTTGTTGTTCATGAGGCTGTTCGCTCTTTTGGACCTGGTGCTGAATTAATCGCATTAGTTAATCAACATGCTTTCTTATCACTTGAAGCACCACCTAGTCGCTTAACAGGATTTGATATAATAGTTCCTTTAGATAAAGGAGAACATCATTATTTAATAAACCCACAAAGAATAATATATGAAATTAAAAAAATAATTAAATTTTAATGGAGGTGAAATAGTTGTTAGATTTTAAATTTGCTGATATTGGTGAGGGAATCCATGAAGGAACAATCTTAAAATGGTTAGTTAAAGAAGGCGATGAAGTAAAAGATGGAGATACCCTTTGTTTAGTTGAAACTGACAAAGTAAATGCGGAAATACCTTCACCAGTGAATGGAAAAATCATTAAATTAATGGCTGAAGTCGGAGATAATATCGAAGTCGGAGATGTTTTAGTAAAAATCGATGATGGTAGTGCTGATACAGATTCAACAAAAACTGAAGAAGAATCTGCGGGAGTAATCGGAGAAATTGAAGTATCTTCTGAAGTAATTGCTAGTAGCTATGAACAAGAAAGTAGTAAAACAGAAACGATAGGTAAAGTACTAGCAACACCTGTAGCAAGGAAGCTTGCCAAGGATTTAGGTGTCGATATAACACAGGTTAAAGGTACAGGTATTCAAGGTCGAGTAATGAAGGAAGATATTTATCATGCTAAAGAAGTAACAAGCACTAAACCACAGTTTGATGCACCGAAGTTGGAGTTTACTGAAGCAGTTGAAAGAGTTAAAGTTTCAAAATTACGCAAAACAATTGCGAAAAATATGGTGTTAGCAAAATCAATAATACCGCATACTACCTCGATGGATGAGTTTGATGTAACTGATTTAGTTAAATTTAGAAAAGAACATAAGGAAATGGCTAGGGCTAATAACATTCATTTAACCTACTTACCGTTTATTATTAAAGCTGTTGTTTTAACCCTTAAAGAATATCGGATTCTTAATTCCAGTTACGATCAAGAAAATGAAGAGATTATCTATAAAAACTATTATAACATTGGAATCGCAGTAGATACTGATGATGGACTTATAGTACCTGTCATTAAAAATGCAGATAAATTAGGAATTTTTGAAATTGCTAAAGAGCTTAAAGAAATTACGACAACAGCAAGAGAAAGAACGATTGCCTTAGATAAATTACAAAATGGAACCTTTACGATTACTAATTATGGTGCGGGCGGTTCATCCTTTGGAGTTCCGATAATTAGATATCCTGAAGTAGCAATATTAGGGATCGGCTTAATCACAAAAAAACCAGTGGTACTTGATGAGGAAATCGTAATTCGTGATTTACTTCCAGTTTCTTTGAGTTACGATCATCGAATTGTTGATGGTGGAGATGCGGGTAGATTTTTAACACGGTTGAAGGCATATTTACAAGATCCAATGTTACTGCTTTTGAGTTAGGAGGTTAAAATGAAGCAATATGATGTTGTTGTATTAGGTGGTGGTCCGGGAGGGTATGTGGCAGCTATAAAGGCTAGTCAATTTGGTATGAAAACAGCTTTGATCGAAAAGAATGCTGTCGGCGGTGTCTGTTTAAATTGGGGATGTATACCGACAAAGACTTTGCTAAAAAGTGCTAAAATCTATCATTATATAAAAAATGCTTCACTTTTTGGAATTGATATTGCTGATGAAAAAGTTTCAATTAATTGGCCTAATATGATTAAAAGAAAAAACAATGTAGTTAAAAAGCTCACTGGTGGTGTCAAAGTACTATTAGATAAAAATGGTGTTGATACATATATTGGTGAGGGTATAGTGATTGATAAAAATACGCTTGAAGTAAAGGGCGAAAAAATAAATGCTAAAAATCTCATTATTGCGACAGGTGCAAGACCCTTTATTCCTCCAATTAAAGGTATTGAGGAAGCCAAAAAGGCTGGTGTGGTACTTACTAGTAAAGAAATTCTTGATTTAGATAAATTACCAAAAAAATTAGTTATTATCGGTGGTGGTGTTATAGGAGTAGAATTTGCATCATTATTTAATGAGCTAAGTTGTGAAGTAACGATAATCGAAAAAGCTCCAGATATACTCCTAAATGTTGATCCCGATATTAGAAAGATAATGCTTAAAAAACTGAACAAGTCAGGAATTAAAATATATACGGAAAGCGATGTAACTGAGATTAATAGTAATAATTTAGCAGTTAAAATTAATAATAAAACCGAAAACTTTACTTTTGATAAGGTACTAATAAGTATTGGAATGCGACCAAATTTAGAGAGTATTACAAGTCTTGGATTAGCATTAGATAAAGGTGCAATAAAAACAAGTGAAAGCTTAGAAACAAGTGTTAAAGGTGTTTATGCTATTGGTGATGTTAATGGGAAATACATGTTAGCACATGTTGCTAGTCATGAAGGCATTGTAGCGGTAGAAAATATCTTTGGTAAACAAACGAAAATTAATTACGCTAGAATACCTTCAGGTATCTATACTGCACCTGAAATTGCTTTTGTAGGATTAAATGAGCTTCAAGCTAAAGAGCAAGGATTTGATATAAAAGTAGGTAGTTTTCCTCTTGCAGCAAATGGCAAGGCCTTAGCTGAAGCTGAAAGTGATGGCATAATTAAAATAATAGCTGATAAAAAATATGGTGAAATTTTAGGTGTTCATATTCTTTCACCAAATGCAACTGATATGATAGCTGAACTTGTCGTTACAATGAACTTAGAAGGAACGATTTACGATATCGCGGGAAGTATTCATCCACACCCAACATTTTCAGAAGCAATTATGGAGGCAAG
>CALFRW010000166.1 GCA_937919135.1 uncultured Haloplasmataceae bacterium | reverse complement strand
TTACAATTATTAATCAATCCTTATATCTCTACAAAATATTATGACCGCGAGAATACTAAGTATCAAATTACTGATCAAATTTTTGCTTTTATATCTAGTGGCGGAAAATATATGATTTATTTTCCTAGTTATAAATATCTAGAGATAGTATATCAAGTATTTGTCAAACTTAATGAAACTGAATTTGAAATCATTAGACAAAATCCATATATGACTGAAACCGAAAGACTTGATTTTATCAATCAGTTCGACGAAACAAAGAAAAATATAATTGGTTTTGCGGTTTTAGGGGGAGTGTTTGCCGAAGGTATTGATTTAAAGGGCGATAAATTAAATGGCGTATGTATAATAGGAGTCGGATTACCGATGTTTGATGATTTTCGGAATGAATTAAAATTATATTTTGATGAAGTATATCATAAAGGTTATCAATATGCTTATATGTATCCCGGATTTAATAAAGTACTACAAGCTGTGGGGCGTGTAATTCGTGACGAAAGTGATTTAGGAAAAGCATTACTGATTGATAATCGTTATTTAAATAAAGAATACTTACAATTATATCCTAAGCACTGGTCACATTATCGAATATTAAAATTGTAAAATCTGCTAACACCATATTGTTGAAAAGAAAGTATATTTGTGATAAAATTTATTAAGATATAAAAACATTTAAGATAAAATAAAATGGGGGTGTTATCCCGTGGAAATAGGATATACGATATTTATCATAATCATGATTTTAACAGGAGCATGGACAGGATATATTACTAATGATGTCGCAATTAAAATGTTGTTTCGTGAATATGGCATTGGAAAGTTAAAATTTGGCGGGGTCATTATTAAAACCCGGAAAAAACTCGAGAAAAGTCTTTCACTATTAGTTGAAAAAGAAATTATAAATCATAATACATTAAAAAGTCAATTTCATAAGAAAGAACTTAAAGAAGCTGTTTCTAAAACAGTAGTTTCATTCTTTAATGAGGCTATATATAATAATATAAAAAATGTTAAACTAGGTAATGTTCCTGGTTTTGATAATACAATTGATAATATGCTTTCTTTTTTGAAGAAATATTTAGAAGGTAATCTTACTAATATATTTGTTGATATGAGTAAAAGCATCGAACTTAATGATATTGTTTCAACTGAACAGGTTTATAATTTATCAAGTTCAATTACCAAAAATATTTTAACGATTATCGAAAATAAACGTGTTCTCGAACAAATTATTGTTGATTTATACAAGAATTATCATGACATTTCTCTCGATGAATTAATTGGTGATAAAATCACTAATACCATTATTAATAATTTAAATGAACTATTAAATGATATTTTTGATGAAATGCGCTTTAAAAATGATCGTGATATTCAAACATTAATTAGTAAATTGTATCGTGATTTAGATTTTGATACTTTTGTAGAAACTTTAGAAAAATACATCGGTGATAAAAAATTAAATTATTTTATCTCGGAAAAGAGTTTAGAAAAGTTATATAACCTATTTACTGAATATTTAAAGAACCCGAATTCAGAGGAATCAATTGAAGTATTTTGTGAAGGTTTATTAATTGCTTTGAAAAAAATCGATAAACCAATTATCGAATTATTTACGGGCGACTTAAGAATTGAAGTCGAAAAGTTTTTGGAAAATCAGTTACCAAATATCATTGATCGTTTAATTGACATTGTGCAACAAAACAGTCATGAAATCGAAGAATTAATTGAATCATCTATTGATCAAACAATTTATGACCAACAAACAATTAAACGCCTTATTTTATCCGCAATCCGCTTATTCTTAATTGAAAATTTCACCCAGAAATATGATATTATTAATAAAATTGTCGAGATGTTAAAAGGAATTGATATTGAGGATTTATCAAGTACTATCTCAGAACAAGTAATTGAGATTTTACATCAACAAAGTATTTCAAGTATTATTAGTGAATTAGAAGTAAATAATATTTTGACTGCCAAACTTATTTCCCGTCAAGTTCACCGAATTTTAAATTTCTTATGTGAAAGATATTTATCTAAAGACATTGAACATGCTGATTTCTTAAATAAATCTATTAACAATATAATTAAACTAAATATTAAACCTTTTGTTAACCATTTAACAGTAACAGTATTAACTAAACAACTTATATATAATGAAGAAGTTTTGACCTTTATTAAACAAAAAATTAGTCAGTCATTAAAAAGTATTACGAAAATGCCGATTAATACCTTTATTTTAGAAGCTAAAGTATCTTTTTATGCTGTTAAATTCCAAGATGGAGTGAGTAAGCAATTAAACAAGAGTTATGATGAAATCCAGGATATTATACACAAGCATTTAGATAATTATTTCGCAAGTAATAATTTAGCTTCGCTTATTAATCAGAATAAAGAGGTAGTATTTAAGAGCGAAGTTATTAGTGATATCATTATTAAGTCCATTAGGAATCTAATTGATGATAGTAGTGAATATTATGTTCATGATTTATTTAATAATATTAAGTCAATTGATAATTTAAGTGAGAATGTTGTTAATGCGATAATGGAATATTTAGATAATGGTTTAAGTAATGTACTTGAAGGTAACATTGCGAAAGTTGTTGAAGACAATATTAAAAACTTAGATAATGAAGAAGTTCTAGAAATGATGCAAAAATTCATGGGAACGAAATTAAAACCACTAACAATTGTCGGAGCCTTTTTAGGTGGATTTGTGGGATTATTTTTAGGAATTTATCTTGGTAAACAAGGAAATAATACAATCTTTACTTTCCTTAATTTTGAAAATATTAGTGTAATGTTAACTAGTATGGGAATTTACGCTTTACTGGGGTATTTAACAAATGTGATTGCGATCTTTTTTATCTTTAGACCTTATAAACCAGTTTTCGGTATCAAAGCCTTACATGGAATTATTCCCAAACAAATTCCGGTTTTAGCTGAAGCGATGGGTAATTTAGTGTCTAATAATTTATTATCGGATAATAGTATCAGTGATGCAGTAATAAACAATGAAGAAAAGTTAAAGGGTGCCTTTATCGAGAATGTCGAAAAAGATGATTATCTAGTATTAAAAACATATCTTAATGAAAACAGTAAACGGATTGTAAAAAGTATTACCATCTATATAATGAAATATTTACAAGATAATAATTCGATGTTAGCTACGAAATTAACTGATGAAGTAATGAAGTTTAACATCAATAAAATTGAGACTGCTGTATTTACTGAAATATTTGCTAATATTTTTACGGAAAAGATTAATTCATCAGTTGATGTTATTGGCCGCTATTTAGCAAATAAATTTAAGTCGGGCAAGAGTTTAAGAGAATTATCAGAAGATTTGAATATCAATACTGTTGAAAATAAAATTGATTATTTAATTGAAAATGAAGTGTCGAAATTTATCGTCCAATTTCAAGACAGTAACTTTTTAATTACTTATATAAATAAATTTTCTGATCGGATTAATAATATAATTAATAAGAAACTAGATGATGTTATACCAGATACAACAAAAATCGGAATTGAAAACTTCCTCTATGATTTTATTTCATCTTATCTTTATTCTAGAGAAAAGCAACGTTCACTTTCAAATTATGTAATTACCGAAATCACGACGATATTAAATACTAATGATAGTATCGATGAATTATTTGGAGGTCGATTTATTGAATTAGTCAATTTTAATATGACTTCGATCTTAGATAGAATTAATGAAACTGTGATCAATTGGTTAATTAGTTATCGCGATGATATTAATGATTCAGTAACAAAACGTGTCGTTGAAGAATTAACAATGGTACAACAAGTTGGATATAAAGCAATAAATGGAGATAAGTTAATTCGTGAAACTGTTTATCGCATCATTGAACAAAGGTTACCGGGATTTATTTCGCAAAAAATTGATACTCTTAATACTGAATTTAACAACTTCTTTGATAATTTAGGAAAAGTAAGATTAAAAGATGCGAAATTAGAGCTTAGAAAAGAAGAGTTACAAAACTTCTTAGGTGAAGTGTTTGAAACAAAAGAAATCGAAATTAAAACGAGACGTTTTATTCATGTTGTTATGTCCTATTTTTACAATTTTAAAACAGAATATCTCTTTGATATCTTAAATATTAAAAACACTAATGATATTACCACAAAATTTCAAGATATTTTCATACTAATTAATAATGGTACATATAATACATTAAACGATCGAAGTGATAAAATTGTCTATGATATATCGTTATTAATTAATAAGTTCATCACAAAGGAAATTCTTTCTAATCGCGTTCGTAATTTAACCTTAGGCATTAACCAAGAAGAGATTAATGGTTTTGTTGTGAGATTAATTGAAACATTAAATAAAAATGATTTCTTACGCCAAAATATGATTCAGATGTTAAATCACATGTTTGAGCACTTAGTGACCGTTCCATTAGAAGATATATTAGATGAATTATTCTTAAAACAAGACATAAAAAAATTGATAAAGAAACTTTCAGTTGAAAATAACTTTGAGATAGTTGTTAACGAAGCTTTAAACAATCTCTTTAATATGACGATCGCGCAATTTACAAGTATTATTGATGATGAACTAAAGGTAAGAATCCTAAATGATATTATTAATACTACATATGATGTAATTGCTGAGAATTTAATTGATATATTAAGAGCAGTAGATTTTAATGAAGTTACTGTGAGAGAAATTAGCGCAATGGAACCTAAACAAATTAAGGATTTATTTAATAGTTTTGGAAGTAGATACTTCCGTAAACTAGAAATATACGGTATTTTTGGAGGAATATTTGCGATTGAAGAGGTTACCATAATTAGTTTCTTAGCATATTTGCCAAAATACTTTAAAAAGAAGTAAAACCTAAGGAGGTTTAAAATGATTAAATTTAAGGATTACCATTGGGTATTAGATGGGTTAGCTGCTTTATTATTAATCGTTGCCTTTATTATGATGATTATTAATAGTACAGAAGAAATTGGAAAGATTATAATTCAATTAACGGGTGTAGCAGTTTTATTCTTTACTTTAATGAGAATAAAACCAATAATATCTTCAAGAAATAATAAAGATTATGTAATTGTAATGTTTGGAGAAATGTTGATTACCTTAATTGTCGGTGCAATTCTTTTATTTTCACCAAATACAGTTCGTGAAAGTAGTATTATCAGCTTTAGCCGTTTAATCGGGATTGTCCTATTTATGCGAGGGGTAGCACATTTTTGGACCACATCAAAACGTTATGAATTACATGATATTATTTCATTTATTGTTCACATTATGTTTATTTCATTTGGGTTTTTATTCCTATATAGTAATAACTTAAAAGAACAAA
>CALFRW010000165.1 GCA_937919135.1 uncultured Haloplasmataceae bacterium | reverse complement strand
ATATTAAATGCTACTTTAGGGATTATCCAAGAAAATAAAGCTGAGAAAGCTTTGGATGCGATTAAAAAAATGTCATCTCCACACGCTAAAGTAATTAGAGATAATAATCTGATTAATGTACTAGCAAGTGATTTAGTTAGAGGAGATATAGTTTTAATGGAAGCAGGTGATTATGTTCCTGCAGATATTAGACTATTTGAAGTACATGGTTTAAAAGTTGATGAATCAGCTTTAACGGGGGAGTCAATTCCAGTTGAAAAAACAGTTGAAGCCATTAAGCTTGAAGAAATACCACTGGGAGATATGACAAACTGCGTCTTTATGGGAACAGCTGTCACTTATGGACGTAGTTTAGGAATGGTAGTCAGAACGGGTATGAATACTGAAATCGGTAAAATCGCTAAAATGATTGATGATGTCGATTATATTCAAACACCAATCCAAAAAAGCCTCGATAGATTTGGTAAGGTCTTACTGATTGTGATTATATTAATTTGTGTTTTTATTTTTATGATTGGTGTTAAGCAAAAGCAAAACTATCTTGATTTATTCATCAATGTAGTTAGTCTTGCTGTCGCAGCTATTCCTGAAGGATTACCAGCTATTGTAACAATTATTTTAGCTATTGGGATGCAAAGATTAGTTAAAAGAAATGCCTTAATAAGAAAACTTCCAGCGGTAGAAACCCTAGGATCTACTGATGTAATCTGTACCGATAAAACGGGAACATTAACAGAAAACAAAATGACAATCACAAATGTCTATCTAAACCATACTCATTATGATGTTGGAAAACAGATGAGTAATGCGAAAATTAAGTATTTAGCTGTGTGGGGACTACTATGTAATAACACGAGGATTGTCAAAGAAAACGATCACTATCGTAAGTTTGGTGATCCAACAGATGTTGCATTTGTTGATTTAGCACTTAAATTAGCATTAGATCCAATTAAAATAAATGAACAATATACACGGATTTATGAAATACCATTTGCCTCAGAACGAAAGTTAATGTCAACAGTAAATATGATAAAAAATAAAAAAATTGTCATTACTAAGGGGGCACCTGAAGTAATCTTTAGTTTATGTAAACAAATTATTGTTGATGATAAAGTAGTATCAATGTCTAAAACTCATTTAGCTAAATTAATAAATGCTAATGAAATAATGACTAAGAAGGCACTTAGGGTAATTGCGATTGGATATCGTGAAATTACTGATATAGCTACAAATAAGGAAATCGAAAAAGACTTAACTTTTGTTGGTCTTGTTGGGATGATTGATCCACCAAGAAAAGAAGTTTATGAGTCAATTAGAATATGTAAAAATGCTGGTATTCAGACAATCATGATTACAGGTGACCATAAAAATACCGCAATTGCGATCGCGAGGCAACTTAATATTATCAGTGATGAAGGTGAAAGTATTTCCGGACATGAACTAGATAAATTATCGGAAAAAGAGTTTAAAAATAATATTGATAAATATCATGTTTATGCACGAGTTTCTCCTGAACATAAAGTTAGAATTGTAAAAACCTGGCAAGAAAAGAAGAAAATTGTGGCTATGACAGGTGATGGGGTAAATGATGCCCCAGCATTAAAAAATGCTGATATTGGTATTGCGATGGGAATTCAAGGGACAGAAGTAGCAAAAGGTGCTGCTGATATGATATTAACTGACGATAATTTTGCGACAATTGTTAAGGCAGTAGAGGAAGGAAGAACAATATTTACCAATATTAAAAAGGCAATTAAATTTTTAATTAGTTGTAATATTGGTGAAGTAATTACAATCCTTTTAGGTGCTTTACTCGGACAATTTCTCTTTGGTTATGCGGTTACGCCTTTAAATGCGGTCCAACTTTTATGGGTTAATTTAACAACCGATTCATTAATCGCGATTGCGATTGGTTTAGAAAAGTCTGAGCACGACGTAATGAAGAAAAAGACACAAGATAAAACATTATTAAATTTAGAATCGTTTATGATCGTTTTATTTCATGGGATTTTAATTGGTTTACTAGCATTTATCGCTTTTCATATTGGTTTTAATATGGGTACTGATAAAGCAAATTCAATATTAATCGGTCAAACAATGGCTTTTATGACACTGACAACTTGTGAACTCTTCCATGCTTTTAATGTCCGTTCTGAAAGATATTCATTATTTAAAATTGGTGTTTTCACTAATCCTTATATAATCTATGCCTTTATTTTTAGCCTTCTACTTCAATATGGAGTTTTAATTTTTCCATTTACGAGAAATTTATTTGATATTACCGTTTTATCACCTAAACAAATAATAATCATCTTTCTATTATCAATTGTACCGATAATTGTGATTGAAATTGGTAAAGTATTTAATAGAGAAAAAAACGGATTATATGCTACTAAATATGAAAAAAAGTATCTAACAAGATGAAATATCTTCAAAAAAATGGCTGATATAAAATAGAAAAGGTTATAAATTTTATAACCTTTTTTGCGTTGAGTTAAATCTTTACAACTTCTTTACAATCCTTTACAAAAACATGGTATTTTAGCGAGTTTTTTTTAGATACAATAAAGTTGAAATTATAAAAAGGAGGATTTAAGATGTTAAGAAGATTTATTGGTTTAATCCTGTTACTAACTATCAGTGTTGTTTTAGTAGGGTGTGGTGAAAAGGAAAAAACAATTAAAGTCTATACTCGTGATACAACTAGCGGGACAAGAGATGGTTTCTTTTCTACTATCGGTTTTAGTGAGGCAGTGACAGATAACACAGTACTTGCTGATGGTTATGTAGAAGTGGACAGTAACGGTGGTATGATTACCGCGGTAAAAAATGATGAATTTGCGATTGGGTATATATCTTTAACGTCTTTAGAAACTGCTAATGTAAAAGGATTAAGTTTTAATGGAGTTAAACCTACAGAAGCAAATGTCCTAAACGGTACTTATGCTTTAACTCGTAATTTTAATTATATTGTGGGAAATGATTTCACTAATCAAACAGAGGCAGAGATTGTCGAAGCTTTTTTAGCTTTCTTAACAACTAGTGATGCAAAATCAACTATCATTAGTGAAGGCGGAATTACGGAAATAAATAATGAAGACCCAAGTTGGAATGATATTAAAGCTGATTATCCAATATCTAATAAAGATAATAGTGAAATAACCATTAAATTTGGTGGCTCAACATCAGTAGAAAAAATAGCGAAAGCATTGTCAGCGGAGTTCTCCGCAAAGTGTGGGAATTTTATCTTCGAGCATAATCATACGGGAAGTGGAGACGCTTATAAACGTACCCAAGGTAGTGAAAAGAGCGGAACAAATGCGCTTCATATTGCTTTTGCTTCGCGAGATTTTAAGGACTCCGAAGAGGCTACATTAGGAACTAGTGGAAAGATATGTATTGATGCAATTGTAGCTATCGTCAATAAAATTAATGATTTAGATAATATAACAGAAGTAACAATGAAAAAGATTTATGATGGTACAATAACGAAATGGGGTGAAATAGAATAGGCATATGCCTATTCTATTAAATTGGATGGACAAACTTCATAAGAATAAACAATTCGAACGAAAAATATTAACAGATAATATTGTTAAAAATATTCTGTTTGTAGTTACTATCCTCTGTGCTTCAGTAATAGTATTTATTGTGTTATTTATCTTGTTAAGAGGAATGTCACCATTTATAAATGGCTATGAAATTAATGGGAAAATTTATACTGTCGATATATTCAAGTTTATTTTTGGAACGACATGGTTTAAAACCCCTAATCTTTACGGAGTTGGATTTATTATTGTTAATACAGTTTATGTTGTTTCCCTTACTTTAATATTAGCTGTTCCGATCTCTGTTTTAACTGCATTATTTATTACTAGAATTGCCCCTGATAAAGTAGGAAAAAGTATTTCTTATATTATCGAATTGCTGGCTTCCATCCCATCAATTATTTATGGTTTGTTTGGCTTAGGTGTTATTACTACTGTTGTTAAGAACTTATCAAATTTCTTTGGTTATCAGAGTGCTGGCGGGATATCAACATTGAGTTCTGCTATTGTTTTAGCAATTATGATTATTCCTACAATAACAATGATAGCCTCTACATCGATAAAAGCAGTAAGTCAAGACTTAATCAATGCTTCCTTAGCTCTTGGTGCTTCACCAACACAAACGAATTTTAAAATGGTGTTAAAAAGTGCTCGGAGTGGTATTTTCTCTGGAATAATCTTAGGGGTAGGAAGGGCACTAGGTGAAGCAACAGCGATTTCGATGGTAGCAGGAAATAGTGGTAATGGACCAACCTTTAATTTTTTTGATACGACACGAACATTAACGACGACTATGTTACTAGGACTTAAAGAAACAACGGGATTAGATTATGATATTCGCTTTAGTGTGGGAATAGTTTTAATTGTGATTATTATTGGAAGTAATATTTTATTAAATTTCTTTAATAGAAAGTTGGAAAAATAAGATGAGAAGAATAAAGGATTTTATTCTAAATGGAATAACTTATGTTTCATCTGGTATTGGTATTTTCATTTTAATTGCTATCTTAGTCTTTATTTTTCGGAATGGATTCGGTTCCTTAAGTATGTCTTTACTAACAAGTGATTATTATCAAACAACATATAATACAAATATAATTGATTCTACATTTTATAAACTAGGTGATTTTGAAGATCCAAAGATTGAAAATAGTTTTTTTTCCGAAACCTGGGGTATTTCACTAAAAAATGGAAATAATGTTGCTGGTGAAAAAATTGTAGAAATAAATTATGTTGCTGTTTCCTCTCCATTTAAGAGTATGAATGATGTTGCTACCGGCGAAAAACGGGAAATTGGGAAAGGATATGCACTTAGTAAAATTATTATGACTAATGAAAATGATGATTTCATTATGGCTCTAGCAAAAGATGGTGCTGAAGAAGTGGTTAAAAAGCTTGAACAAGCAACAATTATTACTGATATGATTGCTTCAACTGGTGGAGGAGGAATCCGTGGTTCTTTACTAACGACACTTTATTTAATTATTCTGACACTCACTCTGGCATTACCGACCGGAATATGTGCAGCGATCTATTTACATGAGTTTTCGTTAAATAATCGTTTAACTAGATTTATTAGGATCATGATCGATATGACGAGTGGAATACCATCAATTATCTTTGGTTTGGCTGGTGCAGTAATCTTTATACCGTTTATGAATGGCGTAATTAATTCAAATGGTGGAAGTATAGCTTCAGGGGCTTTAACTCTAACACTTATTTTATTACCAATTATTATTAAAACCACCGAAGAAGCATTGAAAGTTATACCAGTAAACTATCGGAGTGCCTCATTAGCTTTAGGTGCTAGTAAGACACAAACAATTTTTAAGGTTGTTCTTCCTAATGCGGTTAGCGGCATCTTAACTGCAACGCTGCTTTCAATTGGGCGTATTATTGGTGAAAGTGCAGCGTTAATTTACGCTGTAGGTACAGCTATAAAAGATAATGTTGCGATAAATGAGAAATCAACGTCGTTAGCGGTTCATATTTGGTCATTAATGAGCGGTGAAAATCCTAATTTTGCCCTAGCAAGTGCAATAGCAATTATTATTATGATTATCGTATTTATTTTAAGTATCTCCGTAAAATTAATATCGCAACGATTAAATAAAATAAAGGTGGGTAACTAATGGAAACAGTTTTTAATATTAATAATCTAAATTTATTTTATGGTGACAATCAAGTATTAAAAAAAATGAATTTAAGTATCCCTAAAAATAAAGTAACCGCATTTATTGGACCTTCTGGATGTGGTAAATCAACTTTACTTCGCTGTTTAAATCGCATGAATGATTTGATTGAATCATGTAAAATAACTGGTGATATTACCTATGGTAATACAAATATTTCTGAAATAAATCCAATCGAATTACGCACTAAAGTAGGAATGGTTTTTCAAAATCCTAATCCTTTTCCAATGTCAATATTTGATAATGTTGCGTATGGCCCGAAGTGTCAAGGTATCAAGAATAAAGCAGCTTTAAATGAAATTGTTATTGAAGCCCTGAAAAAATCAAGCTTATATGATGAAGTTAAAGACCGTTTAAATGCCAATGCTCTAGGATTATCAGGTGGACAACAACAAAGGTTATGTATTGCACGTTGTATCGCAATGAAGCCTGAAGTTATTTTAATGGATGAACCTACTAGTGCTTTAGATCCAATTGCAACTTTAAAGATCGAAGAATTGTTGTATAATTTAAAAAAGGATTATACAATAGTAATAGTCACTCATAATATGCAGCAAGCCTCGAGAATTTCTGATTATACAGCATTTTTTCTCTTAGGAGAAATTATTGAATTTAATAAAACGGTTGACTTATTTAAAAATCCCCAAAATAAAAAAACTGAAGATTATATTACAGGACGTTTTGGTTAGGAGGTGTAGTATGCAACTTATAAATGAGCTAGATTATTTAAAACAAATGTTACTAAAGATGGCTGATGCAGTACAAAATAATATACTGAATGCTTTTAGAGTTCTTCAAAAAGAAAAAGCTGTTTATGATATAAATGATGAAATTGTCGATCGCTATGAGCATTTAATTGATGAAATTTGTTTAAATATTATGATTAAAGAACGCCCATATGCTCGTGATTTACGGCTTGTATCGGGGATATTAAAATTAGTAGCTGATTTAGAGCGAATTGGTGACCATGCAGAAGATATTATGAACTTTAATATGAAATTAAAGGATATAGATATTGAGCAGTTACCTGAAGTGGATGAAATGGTTAAATATGCATTAGAAATGGTAAAGAATGCGATTGATAGTTTTATAAAAATGGATTTAGCTCTTGCACATTCGGTTATAGAAGAAGATGATAAAGTTGACAAAATATTTATTGAAGTAATATTAAAGTTCTCACAAGAGTTACCTAAAACAAAAGAATATTTAGCCTTTATGATATTTACAACATTAGTTGTTAAGTATATCGAAAGGATTGCTGACCATGCGGTTAACATTGCTGAATGGGTAATTTATATTATCAACGGCTATCACAAAGATAAAAAAATCTTTTAGAGGTGAATTATGGATTACTTAATATATTCTATAGAAGATGATCAAGATATAGCTCATATTATTAATAAAACGCTCACTAAACAGGGTTTTAAAGTAGTTTCTTTTACGAACGGTAAAGATTTCTTTAAAGTGTTTAGTGAACAAAAACCAAACATGATTCTTTTAGATATGATGTTACCTGATATACCAGGACAAGAAATTTTAAAAACTATCCGCGCTGATAATGCCAATGATGATATTGATATTATCATTATCTCAGCAAATCATATGCTTATGGATAAAGTGGATGGACTTGATTTAGGTGCTGACGATTATATTGAAAAGCCTTTTAATATTTTAGAGTTGATGTCACGTGTTAATGTAAAGGTCCGTAGACACAAGCGTAATCGGATCATTACGATTAAAGATATTGATTTAGACCTAGACAGGTACGAATGCCAAAAAAGTGGTGAAGTGATATCTTTAACTGTAAAAGAATTCTCAATTCTGGAGTTGTTATTTAAGAATCAAGGCAAAGTAGTATCAAGAGAAGAAATTTTGAATACAATTTGGGGTCTTGATGCAGCTTTAGAAACAAGAACAGTGGATATGCATATAAAATCTTTACGAAGTAAATTGCATGATGATGGATTGATATTAACAGTCTACGGTGTGGGTTATAAAGTATGTCCATGAAAAAACGTTTAGTATTAACTAATGCACTGTTAGTTCTAGGCTCGCTCATCTTATTATTTTTCTTTAGTTTGGTTGTAATTATTAATGATAATAATAAAAATACCACAGATGATTTAAATACATATTTAAAAATCTCACAAAATATCTTTAATGGCTCAAATTATCAAGAAACATCTGCTGGTATAAGAGAATATAATAAAAATCTACGGGTTACGATTATCGATCTAGAAGGAAATGTTTTATACGATTCTAATTATGATAATGAATTAGAATCACATATTGACCGTCCTGAATTGGATAATTTAGGGAAGGTTTTTTCACGTTATTCCAATACCTTAAAAAAACAAATGTTTTATATCGCAACGATGGATAATGGTTACTATTTACGATTAGCACTTCCTTCAGAATCGATAAATGATGTAATCTCAAAATATGTGATTATTAGTGTAACTGCGCTCATAGTTATTCTATTAATATCGATACTATTTAGCCATTCAATATTGAAAAAAAATTTAGCTCCGTTAAAACGGGTTGTTAATCGTTTAGGCAAAATTGTTAATTCTGAAAACCTTTATGGTGTTGATAATGTAGAGGTTATTTCTAAGCAAATCGATTTAATTAATGAAGCAATTGGAAATAAAATAAATGAATTAAATCGTGAAAAACTTAAAATAGAATATATTATAAATAATATGCAGTCGGGATTAATTGTATTGGATGATAATAAAAATATTATTTTAATAAATGATTATGCATGTGACATTTTGAATTTTCAGAAAGCTAAGATTATGAATAAGAGTTATTTATATATCATTCGTGACCCTGATTTACAAGCAAATATCGAAGGAGCATTTACAGAAAATAAAATAAAAAACATCGAATTGTCTTTGGATGGAAAATTATATAAAATTAGATTTAATCGCTTTAATATTGGATTAATGTTAACATTTATTGATATCAGTGAAGCAAAAACCATTGAAAAAATGAAAAAAGAGTTTTTTGCCAATGCTTCACATGAATTAAAAAGTCCTTTAACTTCAATAATAGGTTATCAACAGATGATTAAAGAAGGGATTATCGATGATAAAGCAGGAATAAGCGACGCGATAAATGTAACTATTAAAGAAGCTGAGCGAATGAACAAAATTATTCTCGAAATGTTGGAATTATCAAAGTTAGAGGGTGAAGTTGTTCCGAAGTTTGAAACGGTAGATCTATCACTTATTGTTTCCGATGTGTTAACTTCTCTTAAAAATGAAATTGAAGCTAAAAACATAACAGTAACAATAAATACTCAAAAACTAATCGTTAAAATGAATAGTTTAAATGCTGTAACTTTAGTACGTAACTTAATAGAAAATGCGATTAAATATAATAAACAAAATGGTAAATTAGCTATCACAATATATGATAACAAATTTATAATAAAAGATAGTGGCATTGGTATTGCAGTAGAAGAACAAAGTCGAGTATTTGAACGATTTTATCGAGTTGATAAAGGTAAAAGTAAACAATTAGGCGGTACTGGTTTAGGTCTGGCAATTGTAAAACATATATGTAATCTTTATAAGTTTACAATTGATTTACAAAGTGTTAAAAATATTGGAACAACGATTACTATTTACTTTAGTTAAGATAGTTGTTCCTTTTTTCATTATTTATTGAAATATATTGATTTATAACTTATAATGCTACTTATAGAGGTGGGAATGTGTTACGAAGTTTAAAACAGAGAGAGATTAAAGCGGCAGCGAAATTAGCCTATAATTTATCATTAAATAAAGCGACAAACAGCTATACTTTACGGGAATCGTTTCACGAATACGAAGCAGCTTTTAATTATGCATTTGATGCTCTTAATTATGAGCTGTTAGGATATTTTAATAATAAAGAATTAATTGCGGTTATTAGTTTTTATACTCTAAAAAAGGACCTTTATCTTCAAACTAATGCAGTCTTTATTAAAACTGAATCTGAAACAGTTTTGACTGAATTTATTAATTATCTTAAAGTTAAATATTCTGGTTATGAAGTTTTTTCTGGTTATCCCAAAGAAAATGAATTGATAATAGCTTTTTTATTAAAACAAGATTTTCAGATAATAGAATCTAGTATTGATATGAGACTTAAAAGAAGTGAGTTTACTCCAAGTAATATAATTAATCCACTTATTAAAACTAATCATGATAATTATTTTGATTTTGCTGAGTTCCATGATAAAAAAGCGCTTGATGTATATTGGAATAGTCAAAGAATTAAAGCAGATTTTGATAATTGGATAATATACGCATATTGTCAAGCATCTAAAGTGAGAGCTAGTATAACAATTAAAAGGAATGTAGGGGAAATCTTTTCTTTATTAATCGATGAAGAAATAGCTAATATTGGTATTGAAAGTGATTTGATAACAACTTCATTACGCGAATTATTTGCAGATCCAAATATTGAAGAAGTGGTTTTCTTCATTGATTCTGATGATAAAAAGGCCTATAAATATACAAAGAACCTAGGTTTTTATGTTTATAGTAATTATTGTTGTCTATCTACAAAATTGACATAATTGGGAGGTTTTCTATGAAGGAGCTAATAATTAGAGAAGCTAATCACTACGATAAAATACAAGTAGTAGGATTAACAAAGCTTTGGGAAACAGAAAAGATAACCTATGGTTTTGTTGCAGATGATTATGATTATATAGCGGATACTTTATGTTTTGTAGCTATTTTAAATGATCAAGTTATTGGTTTTATATTAGGTAATATCCAAAATGCTAAAAATATGGGTAGCATTATCCCTGATGAAACTTCATATTTTGAATTAGAAGAAATATATGTGATTCCAGAACATCGAAGCAGTGGTATAGGAACTATGTTATTTAATTGGCTAGAGTTATTTTTAAAATCTTGTCAGGTAACAAATATCGTCTTGTCAACAGCTACAAAAAATTATCAAAAGATTTTAGAATTTTATGTTAGAAAACTGAATATGAAAGTTTGGAGTATAAGGTTATTTAAAAATATTAATGAGTAATAAAGGTGAAGGTATGGAGTGTTTAGGTTGTAAGTTAGCTAATAAAAAAGAAAAAGTATTTATTGTATATGAAAATGATTATGTATGTTGTATTTTAGATCATATCCCTTTTAATGAAGGGCATGTTTTGATTCTACCAAAACAACATTTCCATGATGTTGATGAGTTAGATAGTTTAAATGCTAATGCGATTATGATAGCATCGATTTTAATCACTAAAGCAATAAAAGAAATATTTAACCCAGATGGTATCACAATTAATCAGAATAATGGAATGTTTAATGAATTAAAACATTATCATTTACATGTGGTTCCAAGGTATCAAAAGCAAAACTTTGCGAGCTTTTATGCTGAGTATGATGGTGTTAATATTGAAGCTGATTGCGCTTTGGCTAATACTCAAAGTAAATTAGTTGTTGCGATAAAAAATATTATTGGGAGAGAAAAAGATGAAAATAATAACAGAGAACATTAAGAAAACAGTTGCATATTTAAAACGAGAGTTTAATGAAAGTGAATATTTAAAAGCACATGAAAATGAAAAACAATATCGCTATTATCATACAATCCGTGTAGCCTCTATTGGTCAAGAAATTGCTTTAGCTGAGAATTTAAATGAAGAAGCTTTAGTAATTGGTTGTTTGTTACATGATATTAGTTATGTAAAAACCTTTTCTTCACAAGAAGATATTCGTAATCATGGGAGGATTGCTGCTAAAATAGCCCGTGAATTTTTAAAGACATTAACGCTTGATGCTGGACTTGTTGCTGAAATTCTTTATGGTATCGCAATCCATGTAGATGATAAAGCAGATTTTGAAGGTGAAAGAACGAAGCTTGCTTTATCAATAAGTGATTGTGATAATATTGATCGATTTGATGCTTATAGATTATATGAGGGCTTATTAGGAAGTAATTTAAATACTATGAGTTTTGATAAACAAATTGAATTTGTAGAAAAGATTACTACAAGATTAAAAGAACTACTTAATTTTGACATGGCAACTGATACTGCGAAGAAATTATGGCGTGATAAAGTTAACTATCAAATCAATTTTTATGAAAGACTACGTAAACAATTAGGACAATCGTTATTAAATTATTAAAAAAAGCTTTAATTATATTTAATCTGTGGTAAAATATAATATGGTTATCAGGAGTTATAGCTCAGCGGGAGAGCATCTGCTTGACGTGCAGAGGGTCGGGGGTTCAAGTCCCTCTAACTCCACCATTTTTGGAGCTGCTATTTTGGTAGCTTTTTTTCGATTTTTATGAGAAAGGAGATGAAACAGTTATGGATGTATATGAATTATTACTATTTTTAGCAGTTATATTATTAATAGGTTATATATTTGGAAAATTAGCAGAGTTAATTCACATCCCAGAAATTACTGGTTATATAGTTGCTGGTGTATTAATAGGACCTAGTGTGTTTAATATTATTGATCATGATGTCGTGGCAAGTTTTTCCGTAATTACTAATGTAGTGCTAGGAATTATCGCATATCAAATTGGTATGGAATTATGGCTTCCAAAACTTAAAAAAAGTGGTAAAAAAATAATGATTATTACTACTTTTCAAGCTTTATTAACAGCAGCTTTAGTATTTGGTGGAGTGATGTTAATTGATGGTCGAATGTGGCTAGCATTAGCACTATCATCAGTTGCAGTTGCCACTGCTCCTGCTCCGATTATGGTTATTGTTAAGAAATTGCGAGCTAAAGGACCAGTTACTGATACGATAGTTCCATTAACAGGTATTGATGATATCTTTGGTGTGTTAATCTTTGGACTTTTTTCTAGTATCGCTTTAAGTTTATTAAAAGGAAAAAGTTTAAACATTGAAACAGCACTGCTTAATCCGTTAAAAGAAGTTGTATTATCTGTAATTATAGGTATTCTTTTAGGATTAGTTTTAGCAGTTGCTTCTAAGTATGCGATTATCCACTTACCTAAGAAGGACCGTTATATTGCTTATTTATCGTTATCTTTATCGTTAATTTTAGCATCGGTATGGATTGCTTACCAATATAATTTGTCAATGATTTTAATTCCTATGATTTTAGGAATGACTTTTACAAATTTTATTGGAAAAGAATCATTTAATATTCAAACAGCAGCTTTAAGCAACTTTTCGGGTCCACTTATTATTTTATTTTTTACAATCGCAGGAATAGAACTATCATTAGATATTTTATTAAAAGCAGGATTTATTGCGTTTTATTATATTATATTAAGGGTAATAGGTAAAATTGGCGGATCCTATTTAGGTAGTATAATAGCTAAGGCAGAACCAAATGTCAAAAAATATGCCGGCTTATGTTTACTACCACAAGGTGGAGTAGCAATTGGAATGATTATTGCTTTTTCAACAATGTTTCCAGCTAAAGAAGGGCAATTAGTAGAAACTATTGTTTTAGCTAGTATATTAGTTTTTGAACTTATTGGTCCTGTACTAGTTAAAAATGCCTTAGTAAAAGCTGGAGAATCACGAGAATATTTAGAAAGTAATTAAGAACGCTGACAGGCGTTTTTTCAAACTTGATAAATAATAATATAAGTATATAATTAGTATAGAGAAATAAATAAAGTAGGGATACAAATGATAAAGAAAATACAAGCATTAATTCAAAATAGTGAAAATATCGTCGTGATGACTGGAGCAGGAATGTCTGTCCCATCTGGGATTCCTGATTTTAGAAGTGCTAGTGGATTGTATAACGATAATCCTGAAGAAATATTATCTCATTCTTTTTTTGTAAGCTATCCAGATAAATTTTATGACTTTTATCGTAATAAAATGCTATATCCAAATGCATTACCAAATATCGGTCATAAAACCTTAGCCCAATTAGAAGAAAAAGGTAAAATAAAAGCAATTATAACGCAAAACATTGATGGTTTACATCAATTAGCAGGAAGTAATAATGTCATTGAATTACATGGAAGTATTCATCGTAATTACTGTCAAAAGTGTAATAATGAATACTCCTTAGATAAAGTTATTAAATCAACAGGGATACCTTTATGTAATTGTGGAGGTATTATAAAACCAGATGTTGTCTTATATGAAGAGGCATTACCAACTCAAGCTATTGAAGCTGCACTTAATTATGTAACCACAGCGGATTTTTTACTTGTAATCGGTACTTCATTATTAGTACATCCAGCAGCATCGTTAATACATTACTTTAAGGGTAAAAACTTAGTTATATTAAATAAGGGTAATACTCCGTATGATCGCATTGCACACCTTGTAATTCATGAACCTTTAGAAAAAGTATTAACTCCTGATGTATTAAATTAATATTTCTATTTAATAAATAAGATGTAAGGACTAAGTAGATTTGCTTAGTCTTTTTTCTTCTGAATATGAAGTATTTACTTAGATAAAAAAACATATTATAATTTAATAAATGGTAACTAGTTGATAATACGTTCTGGAGAATATGTAGTTTGACCAATTTAATATTGAAAGAAGGAAAACTAATGATAGAGATTATTGAAATTCCAGTTGAAAATATCGAAGAGTTTTGGGAAATACAATTTAAATATCTTGTTGAAGATAATATTATAGAGCCAGATGATTATGATTATTTTTCTGGTAATGAATATCGAACAACAATAAAAAATCATATGATAAAAGAAATAGACAAACTTCATATGGTATATTTCGTAAAAAATGATATAAAAATTGGAGCATGTCAATTTAAAACTTATCAAAGTGAAGATGGAAAATGTTTTATATTAGACTTTTGGCTTTTTGATAATTACCGAAATAAAGGTCTTGGTCATGAATGCTTTAAAGCTCTAGAAAAGTATACAAAAAGTGATGGTGCTAAGTATTATGAAATTAATTATTCCAATGATAATAATCATCGTTTTTGGTTAAGGATTGGATTTATTGATAATGGTATTGATGAATATAATGTACCATTAATGATAAAGCGATAAAGTGAAATGGTTAAAAAGTAATTTAAGTCAAAGATAGGGAGAAATTTTTGAAATGAAAAAATATGAAGAATGTATTGATTACTGGAATAATATTTTTAAACATGAGGAAATAAAAATTCCAGTCCATAAAGAAACTGGCAATAATGTGCTAGATTATGGTATTGCTTGGCTATGTGAAGGAGCCAATACTGTTCTTGACTTTGGGTGTGGGAATGGGACCTTATTGTTTCTATGTGCACTATATGGTTGTAATAATAATATTGGTATTGATGCCTCAATCGAAGCTATTAAACAAGCAACTATTCGAAGTGAAAAAATGGCTGTTGGTAAATACCAATTTATTGTGGGTGGTGTAGATTATTTAAAGCAAGTTGAAGAAGAAAGTATTGATGCAGTAATATTATCAAATATTGTCGATAATTTATATCCCAATGATGCTATTAATTTACTTGGAGAAATAACAAGAATATTAAAAAATGGTGGGAGAGTACTACTTAAACTCAATCCTTATCTTACTTCAGAACAAATTAAAGAGTATAAGATAAGGATTATTAAGGATAGTTTATTAGACGATGGATTGCTACTGTGGAATAATTCTACAGATGAATGGAAAGAAATAATAAATAGATTTTTTGTTATAAAAGATTATAATGAAATTTATTTTAAGGAATATAATCAATATAATAGATTGTTCCTGGTAGAAAAAGATAATTTTTAAAAAATCGTTTTATTTTTTTCTTTTTCTGAATTATGATATAATTACTTTTAGTATAAAATAAGTGAGGTAGTATTATGAAATTTATTTCTTGGAATGTAAATGGTTTAAGAGCTTGTAGGAATAAAGGCTTTGATGAATTTTTTACCAATGTGAATGCTGATATTTTTGCGATTCAAGAAACAAAGATGCAAGAAGAACAAAAAACATTTGCTTTTGATGGCTATTATGAGTATTGGAATTCAGCTGATAAAAAAGGTTATTCTGGTACTTTAATTTATACAAAAGAAAAGCCATTAGAAGTCAAATACGGAATTGATGGTAAATGTAATAATGAAGGCCGCATAATTACTTTAGAATATGATAATTTTTATTTTATAACTGCATATGTACCAAATTCACAAAGGGAATTAACTAGACTAGAATATCGAATGGAATTTGAAGCTGATTTCCGGAATTATTTAATGGAACTTGATAAAGTGAAACCAATAATACTCTGTGGTGATCTAAACGTTGCTCATCAGGAAATTGATTTAAAAAATCCCAAAACCAATGAAAGAAATGCTGGTTATACGATTGAAGAACGTACGGAATTTCAAAAATTATTAGCTTCAGGCTTTATTGATACTTTTCGGAATTTATATCCAGATGAAGTTAAATATACCTGGTGGAGTTATATGTTTAATGCCCGTATAAATAATGCTGGATGGAGAATTGATTATTTTATTATCTCTGATAGGTTAAAAAGGGAGTTAAAAGAAAGTTTAATTTTTACAGAGATAATGGGAAGTGACCATTGCCCGGTAGGTATCGAAATTTTCTAGGAGTCTCCTAAATATGTTTGAAAAATAAGTCAAAATATGTTATATTTTAATGTATAGGTGACTATACTTTATGAAGGGAGAGAAAAATATGAAGCCGAAGTTTATAAAGAAAGATGAACTTATTGTTGTTGGACAAAGGGGTAGTAGTTTTGAAACAGGTGCGATTTGGCAAAAATTTTTAGATTTATATGATAAATTCGGAATCTTTGAACAAATATCGAAAAATGAGTTGTATAAAGTAAGGCTTATTAATGGGAAAAAGTTTGATGTTCATTTTGGGATGTTAACAGCAAATAAAAGACAGAGTCCGTTTTATAAAATGCTTAATATACCTGCATTTGAATATGCTGTATTTGAAGTAGCGCTAGCAAAAGGTTATGATGAACAAATAGTAGAAATTGAAGAGTGGATAAAAAACGACGAAAAATATGAACAAGGAAGAATTGAGGGAACACGTTTTTTAATCGAACATTATGGTGTAAAATATAAAGAAGATGATTTCGATAATTCAGTAATTGAAATAATGATGCCAATAGTAGAAAAGGAAGACTAACGTAATAATTTATTTATTACGTTTTTTTGTTTTCATATTTTTCCCTATCGTATTGTTTATGAAAGCGCTTATATGATATAATATGGAAAGAAGAGGTGAGGAAATTGCGGATAGAAAAGCATCCAATTTTAAATTTTGAAAAAGAAAGAAAAAAAATTCATTTCACTTTTAATGGCCACCCAGCATTTGGTTTTGAAGGTGATACAATTGCCTCTGCTTTACATGCGCTTGGTGTTAAGAAATTAAGCCATAGTATTGAGCTAAAAAGACCAAGAGGATTTTATTGTGCGATTGGTAATTGTTCCTCTTGTCAAATGACTGTCGATGGCGTTCCCAATGTAAAGACATGTATTACAGAATTAAAAGCTGGTATGGAAGTAAAAGTACAGACCAATAAAGGAGAACTATATGATAAGTAAAGATTTAGTTATTATTGGTGGAGGACCAGCTGGATTATGTGCAGCGAGAATGGCAGCTGAAGCTGGTCAGAGTGCTATATTAATTGATCGTAATGCTAAATTAGGGGGGCAACTAATTAAGCAAACACATATGTTTTTTGGTTCGGAAAAACAATATGCGAAGACAAGAGGCATTGATATTGCGAAAAAACTCCTAGATGATGTTGGTTCATATCCCGAACTAATCGAAGTATGGGAGGATGCTACCGTTGTCGGATTATATCCAGACAAGGTGATTACAGTATTAAAACAAGAAAAGTATTTAAAAATTCAAGCAAAAGCGATAATTGTTGCTACAGGAGCTAGTGAAAAAGTATTGGCTTTTGAAAACAATGATTTGCCTGGTATCTATGGTGCAGGAGCTGTACAAACCTTAATGAATGTTTATGGGGTAAAACCTGGTAATAAAATAATTATGGTTGGTAGTGGAAATATTGGTTTAATCGTTAGTTACCAATTAATGCAAGCGGGAGTAGAGGTTGTATCTTTAGTTGAAGCTAGCCCTAATATTGGTGGATATAAAGTTCATGCAGCTAAACTAAGGCGTTATGGAGTAGAGATAAATACCTCTTGTACAATTAAAAAAGCAATTGGTAAAGAAGCTGTAGAAAAAGTCGTCACAATTAAATTAGACGAAAACTGGAATGAAATACCAGGAACAGAAAAAACATATGAAGTCGATGCTATCTGTATTGCGGTAGGTTTAACGCCGTTGACTAGTTTATTATCGATGATTGGTTGTGAAATGAAATATATTAGTGAACTAGGTGGATTAGTACCTGTTACTAATAAATATCATGAAACGAGCATTGACAATATATATGTATGTGGTGATTCTTCAGGTATTGAAGAAGCAAGTAGTGCAATTGTTGAAGGTTATTTAACAGGGCTTATTGCTAGTAGTAAGTTAGGTAAAAAACATCCAAAGTTTGCTGAATTAGTTGATGATTTTCAAAGTCAATTAGAAAATCTTCGTAATGGTCCATTTGGCGCAAAAATACGTCAAGGACTTAAGAAGTTAGGAGGGTCTGTGGATGCTTGAAAGAGATGGATATGCAACTCATGAACAAATAAGTTCCCGTTTTCCTAAAGTAGAGCTATTGGTTAAACCAAAAGCTGTTATTGAATGTTACGAAAATATCCCTTGTAATCCATGTAGTACTAGTTGTCCATTTAATGCGATAACGATTGGAAAAGACATAAATAATATTCCTCAAGTTGATTATGATAAATGTACTGGATGTGGCATATGTGTGCATAGTTGTCCAGGACTGGCAATCATGGTATGTGAAGTATTAGCTGATAAAGTAAGATTTAAAATTCCTTATGAATTTTTACCACGACCAATTGAAAACGAAGTCTGGCAGGCAGTAAATCGTAAAGGTGATGTTATTGGTGAAGCTTTAATTGAGAAAGTGTCATTAAATAACCGACAAGACCGTACTGCTTTAGTCCAGGTTTTAGTGAATAAAGAATTTATCTATGAATTTGTTACGATTAGGAGAGAATCATGAATAAAAAAGCTGTGATTATATGTCGTTGTGAAGATGTTACTTTACAGGATATCCATGATTTGTTAGAACAAGGATATACAAGTTTTGAGGAAATAAAAAGAATTTTACGAGTGGGTATGGGACCTTGTCAAGGAAATACATGTGGACAATTAGTTCAAAGGGAAATTAGTAAGTATTTGAAGATTAAGTTAGAAGATGTAAAAACGCAAAAGGTTAGACCCCTTACTACTGGTGTCAAACTAAATTCGATAAAAGAAGGTGCCAAAAATGAAAGCTAATTATGTGATTATTGGTGCTGGAATTAGTGGTTGTAGTATTGCCTACAATTTAGCAGCAAAAGGTGTTAAAGATATTGTTGTTGTGGAAAAAGATTATTTAACTAGTGGTTCGACTGGAAGATGTGGTGCGGGTATTAGACAACAATGGGGGACCAAAATGAATTGTTTACTTGCTAAAGCAAGTATTGAATTCTTTGAAACAGCACAAGTTACACTAGAATATGATGGTGATATTGAATTTAAACAAGAAGGTTATTTAATTGTCGCTGTTGATGAGGAAGAAGATGAACAATTTGCGAAAAATGTGGAATTACAAAAATGCTTAGGAATTCCAGCTAAAAAGATTACTAAAAGAGAAGCTAGGGAAATTGTTCCTCACCTTAATACTGATGCCATTGTAAGTGCAACATTCTGTTCAACTGATGGACATTTAAATCCATTTAAAATGAATGATGCTTATTATAAAGCTGCGAAACGCCTTGGAGTTAAATTTTTCTTTAATGAAGCAGTTAAGGATATTATTGTTAAAAATAAAAAGATTGAAAAAGTTATCACTACTAATCTGGAAATCGAAACTAATAATGTTGTTAATGCTGCTGGTGGTTATGCTAAAGAAATTGGAACAATGGCAGGAGTTGACATTCCAGTATATGCAGAAAAACATGAAATTTTAGTTACGGAACCAATTGAAAAAATTCAAGGGCCAATGGTTATGTCATTTGGTAAAAACCTCTATTGTCAACAAGTTCCCCATGGTAGTTTTGTAATGGGAAGAACTGATCCCGACGTCGACCATAATCATGATATCGAATCTTCTTGGAAGTTTTTAGATGAGATGGCAAAAACGTTATGCGAAATGTTACCACTTGTCGGTAATTTACGCGTTATCAGACAATGGGCTGGCTCATATACCATGTCACCAGATCGTCAACCTATTATTGGTGATATCGAAGACCTAGAAGGCTTTTATTTAGCTTGTGGTTTTAGTGGACATGGCTTTATGTTTGCGCCAATGACAGGATTATTATTATCAGAAATAATCTTAAATGAAAAACCAACAATTGATATTAGTGATTTACATGTAAGTCGCTTTAAACACCAAAAGGAATTTGTCTTAGAAAAATCGGTGGTATAAACGT
>CALFRW010000164.1 GCA_937919135.1 uncultured Haloplasmataceae bacterium | reverse complement strand
ATATTTGTGAATAAATTATTTTATAATAACTCTTGACATTATATAACTAGTCTAAATCAACAATTAATTTATGAATTAATTCACTAATAGATTTGCCATTACTATAGTCATCAATATCTATTAATGCTTGAATAAATTGGTCTAAAGCATAAGAAACAGCGTATATACCTTCTTGTGTGTAAAAAATACCCATTTCTTCATCTTCATCTAAATAAGATTGCCAGGTATCAGTGGGTTTACATTGACTTTTTAAGATACCTAATTTCTTTCTAATTTCTAATAAGCGATTCTTCTCCATAGTTCTATCTCCTCATCTCCCATTAAACGTTCTCCATAATTAAAATCAGTATCTTTTGCTTTTTTATTTTCATTTTGTTTAACAACATAGTAGTGTTTTCTAATAGGATATATTACTACATGATTCACATTTAATAAATAAGTTAAATTTCCATCTATAAAGTTTGAGCTATCAGATACAAAAGAATTTAAATTCTTTAAATTAGATATAAATTCTAAATTTGGTACTAATTTAACACGGTTTATACTCAAAAAGACAAGTTCACTTAATTCTTTAATAGAATCGAAATCTTTAATTTTATTACAACTTTCAATACGTAAATTTTTTAAACTATTTTTTAAATTAGATAAATGATTAATATTTTCAAGTTTTTTCATATTTTCAAGTATTAATACTTTTAAGTTTCTTAAGTTTTCAATTCCTTCTAACGATGAAATATTAATATTAACCAATACAAGTGTGTCTAAGTTTTCTAACTTCGCTAAAAAATTTAGATTTTCATAAGCTCCCGAAGCATAAAATCCATCAAGTTCCAATGATTTTAGTGACTTGGCCTCTCCAACACCTGTCACACTATTGGGAAAAGCAGTAGAAAATGATTCTAACCCTTCTATCATATTAATCATGATCTCATTTGAACCTGATATACCTAAATATCTAAGATGTTTAAGTTGATAAAGGGAGGAATAATCTATGTCACCTATTATATATAAATATCTAACATGTGGAATTTCATACAAAAAATCTAAAGATTGAATATTACTTTTTCTAATATCAATTATCAATTTGTTAATATTATTTTTTTTTATATATTCGATATATTTATTAGTATCATCATCAGTTATATATATTGCCTCTTTATTTAGCAAAGCTCCTTTATAATTAAATATTGAAGCAAATAAAAAACCATCTTTTTCAAAATACAAATTATTCATTACTAAAATCCTTTCTTATTAATTTAGAAATAATCTTCTCCATACAATCTTCCATAGTCTTCATAATAATACTTTCTTCCAGGACTCCACCTTCTATTGTACAAATTTCCCCGAGTTTCTATATTAGCATAGCCATAATCAACCATCCACATATACTCAGTCTTAAAGCTTCTCTGTCAGAGGTAGCTCTTTGATAACGAAAGTTTACTGGTAAAGAGCCTGGATGAAGAACAGATTCCCGAATAGCTGATGTAATCATTCTAAAATGAGAACCCTTACCAACATAGTAACTACCGTCACTAAATTGTATAGCATAAGTACCAGCATTTTCTCTTTTTAATTCTAAAGCAGTAACTGCTATTAATGCAAACGTAGCCTGTTTAGCCTAATTTTTTATTTCCGATATACCACTATCAACTTTTTGTATAGCACTATCTACCCAACCGCCAACAGTATCTAATGCATCACTTGCACCAGGAACACCTAGTTCAGCTCCTATCCATAATACTCCACAAGCCAAGGCACCTAAAACGATTATTTCATCCACTAGACCTGTAAATATATCATCTAAGCCAAACCACATACCGGTTCTATCAGTACGCATAACCGGATTATTCTGACAATACGTATACATATTGTGACCTAATATATCACCGACACTACCTATTAATCCATCCGCATTGATAAATCTTCCCATCTCTGGATTATAATACCGACTGTTTAAATAATAAAGATTAGTCTCGACATCCTTGTAAAACGAACCCACTAAATTATTTATATTATTGATTTGATTATATCACATTTATATTAAATAACATAGGCATATATACCAAAAAATGAAATGTTCATAAATTATATTCTGTCGAAAATTTGTCAAACAATATCAGTTCTTAAGGTTACCTCGATCCAATTATTAAACCATACTAGACTTCACAAAAGATTTCATCACAGCCTAGAATTTATTGTTACAGATTAATCTTTTCACCGTTACATGTGGTTTTATGGAAGTATCTTTCCTCTACTACTTTCCACAATCTAAATCTCATTACCTTTTAATCTCTATAATGCGATGTCTATAAAATTGTAAATAATCTTTATTTCATTTACTCTTTCTTTTCCAACCTTTATCGCTGGAGATATCTCTATTCTATCAATTAATTTATTGAGTAAGATTTTATTCAATTTACTTTCTTTTGAGTTTTCTTTCATGATTGCCATTATCTTTTTAATCCCTTCAGAGATATCTTTTATTTCATTATCTGATTTTTTAATTTCACTTAATTTCTCATTTAAAGTCCTTTGTTCACTTTGATATTCTTTTAATAATTGTTGATAAGTGGTCTCATCAATTGAACCCGTCACAAAATCTTCATATAACTTTTTCGTTACTTTATTTAAAACAACTAATCTTTTTTCTATTTTTGACTTTGCTTTGTGTTCATTTAATGCATTATTATCCTTTTTAAGTGTATTAAGGATTTTGTTTTCAGCGTTCTTATCCTCTAAAAACTCATAGAGTAATTTAAGTTTATTATCGATAATATCGTAAAGTTTATCATAATGTATTTGATTATGTTTCGGACATTCCTCTTTATCTTTATAATGATGCATACATTTATAAATGACTTCTATTTTTTCTTCACTTCTTTTCTTAACTGCGAGAATCATTCGTTTACCACATTGTGAACATACAACTAATCCTTTAAACAAGTTCTCATGATTATGCACGGGTTCTGAACATCGTGATTTGATTAGTTTTTGGTAAGCGTCAAATCCTAATCGTGTCAAAAATAAAACCCTGATTAAATGTCTAATT
>CALFRW010000163.1 GCA_937919135.1 uncultured Haloplasmataceae bacterium | reverse complement strand
AAAACTAAATGATAAAATAATAAAAGTCATAATAACGATTAAAAAGTTCTTTTTTTTCATATTATTCCTCCTTTTTTAATAGGATAATATAAAAAAGAACAAAACACCATAGCATATCTGTCGTATTTTGGAGGGATTTTAATGAATACTATGAAATTAGCAAATTACATGGAACAATTAAGGTATGGTCGCAATATGACGCAAGATGAATTTATCTCAGGAGTTATATCAAATAGACAATATCAAAGATATCGTTGTGGAGAATGTGAAATGCCCCTTAAAGTTATCACTAAATTAGCTAAAAAGCTTCGAATTAATGAGATGAAATTGATTGCTGAGTTTGAAACAGAGAGTTTAAATGAGTCTAAACTAGTACATCAATATTTTAACAGTGTTTTAGCAAAAAATTTTGTTAAGGCAGAGGAGACATATCGTAAATTAGCGAACAAAAAATTCCTTGATGCTGAAAAGCAAATGTTTTTTGAAAGTGCTAAAATTCTTAATAGTTATTATGAAGGTAGACTTGCTAAAGAAGATTTAGTAACTAAGCAATATCGCTTAATTAATTATCCCAATGTTTTATCAAATAGTTTAATAAATGATGCTGAAACCTTTATTTTAGGGCTTATTATGGAATTTTCAGAAACTGATCGGGATAAGGTCCTTCGGAAACTAATTGATGTTGACAACTTATTTGTTACTCATATAACAGGTAAAAATGACAGTGCAAAACTGCAAATTATTTTTTGGATCTGTAAGACTTATGGCAGGAAAAATGATTATCAAAAAGTAATCGAATATTGTTTAAAAGGTTTAGCATTTTCAACAGAAACATTCACTTGTTACATTAGAGAATATTTTTATTATTATACCGCAGTAGCATACTATTATTTAAATGATAATGTGAATTTTAAGATTTGGATTTCAAGAACAATTCATTATGTCTTTTGTTTAGATGAAGAAGAAAGAGCAAGGTTTTATAAAAAAATTCAAAAATTTACTGATGTTGACCCAATTGAATATTTGAAGTTGTTTGAATAAACAAAAAATGCACTAATGTGCATTTTTTACTATAAGTTTTTAAATTCAGATGGTGTAATGCCAGTATAACGTTTAAAAATTCTGTTATAATAGCTTTGATTACAAAAATTAAATATCAAGGCAATATCAGATATCTTAGTATTTGAATGAGCGAGAAGATATTTAGATTCATTAATCTTAGTCTTATTAATAAAATCTGATAAGGATATACCAGTTTCATGCTTAAATTTGGTTGATAAATAGTTTGGTGATAAGTAGACATGCTCACTAATTTCTTCAAGTGATAATTGTTTAAAGATATTATTATAAATATATTGAATTGCTTTTTCGACTTCGTCGGTATAAGTTTTATTTTTGTGTTGCTCGTTTTTTAGGTTAATAAATGTTGCTAACATAGAATATTCGAATTCCTTAAGAGCATTTTTATCGTTTAAACTTTCGATTTTTTGAATACATGCATCACTTAATCCGTATGCATCTTCAGGGTTAACTCCTTCTTCCATAACTGCTCTAGTAAAGATAGTACACGAACAAATTAGCGAGTTTTTAATCGAACGTAACTCATCTTTTGCTAAGGTTGCACGTTGCAGTCTATTAATTGCTTTTAGTGTTTCTAGTGCCCTAGTTTTATTTCCTTTTTTTATATAATCTAAGAGTTGTTTTTCTAAATGATAGGATGGGTGTAAAAAGGATTCATCATGATAATATAATTTGATTTTTTGATACATTTCAATAATATCATTCTTTTTTACCATTACTACCTCCTTCTATCTTTTAATAAAACGGTTACAATTTAGTAATATTATACAATAAATCGTAAGATATTAATATTATTATACCAGAAATTTAAGTAAAATTATAGTAAAGACGAAAGGGAGGATTTTTCATGAAAAAAGTTTTTGGATTGATAATTGTGTTATTTAGTGTTATTGCTTTAGTTTCTTGTAAGAAAGAAAAGGTAATTAAGTTTGCTGTTCAAGCAGATTCAACCCCTGCACTAGAAGCAATTGTTGCTGAATTTAATAAAGGTGACCATGGTTACAAGGTAGAAATTGTTAAAATGCCTAATGATTCGAATCAAATGCGTGATAATATTATCACTTCATTATCAAGTGGTTCAGATGATTACGACCTTGTTTCAATGGATGTAGTTTGGGCAGGGCAATTTGCAGCTGCTGGGTATCTTGAACCACTGGATGAATTAATTGACGATGCTGATTGGAAAATAAGTGACTTTAATAATGGTTCAATGGCTTCTGGTAAATATAGTGGCAAGCATTTTAGTTTACCATATTTTCCAGATTTAGGATTTTTATATTACCGTAAAGATTTAGTAGATGCTACAGATAGTGCCAAATTAGCTTCAGGAAATTATACTTGGAATGATTTATTAACAATGGCAGAAAAGTATGCTACAAGTAGCATAAATGGAATTGTTTTTCAAGCAATTCAAAATGAAGGTTTAATCTGTAACTTCAATGAGTTTTCAGATAACTTTGCTGATATTGAAAATGGCTTAAAATTAATGAAAGCATTTACTGATGCAACTTTTACGCCAAATGATATATTAACATATGATGAAGCTGCTACTCATACAGCATTTTTACAAGGAAAAGCTGTGTTTGCTCGAAATTGGCCATATATGAATGGTATGGTATCAAGTGATGAATCAGAGATTACTCCGGAACAAGTTGGATATGCACCATTACCATTAGGTGGAACAGTTGGTGGCTGGTTAGTTGGAATTAATAAGAACACTGACGTAATGGAAGGTGCAAAAGAATTTATTCAATTTTTTACCGGGCCTAAGGGTCAAAAAATAAATGCACTTAAGGGTTCTTATATACCTGGATATAATGAATTATTAGAAGATGAAGAAGTATTAGAAGCTAATGCAATCTTAAACAGTGATGCATTCCAAAAAGCTCTACAAACAACAATAGCAAGACCTGTATCACCTAATTATGCAGAATTATCATATGATCTACAACTAGCTATTCATAAATATTTAGCTGGTGATGCTACTTTACAGGCAACTCTCACTGCTATTGAAGAGGCTTTAGATGAATAAGTTATTTATTAAGCGTTAGTTGTTTTACTAACGCTTTTTAAGTTTAAAAGAGGTGAAAAATATGGATAAACGCCTGGGATATTATCTCGTTATTCCCGCACTACTATTTATTGTTGCGTTTTCATTACTGCCGGTTATTCAATCACTACGACTGTCATTTTTTGATTTTCAAATTAATGATGAAAGTAAAAGCAATATTTATTTTAGTGACCATTATAATATTAGATTATCTAAACAAGATGTGTATTATATTGATTATCGTTTAACTAAACAATATTTACCAGCAGTAAAAGATGAAGCAGTAAAAAGTGAGGTAATTTCTTTTGTGGCAGCTATGAATAAAGAACATAAAGTTATTACCAGTAATTTAAAATCAACTGATATTGTAAAGATTGATGAGGATACTAAAGCGAAAATTAAACAGTTTAATCAAACAATAAAAAACAATATTAATAATATTATTGAAAATGATCAAGACATTAATGATACTTTAAAAGAGGATATTCTCGCCCTAGCTAATGAACTAGATAGTACTATAATCACAAGTAATTATGTTGGCTTGGATAATTTTGTCAAAGCATTTAAAGATGAACGCGTCTGGATTACGACAGGTATTACTTTAATATTTACCTTTGTATCTGTATTTTTTGAGTTAATACTCGGTTTAGTTTTAGCATTAGTGATGAATCTTTCATTAAAAGGAAAAGGTTTTGTAAGAACAGCTTCGCTGATTCCGTGGGCAATTCCTACTGCAGTAGCTGCCTTAATGTGGGCATATATGTATAATGCTGATAGTGGTATTGTAGCTAACCTACTGGCAAAGATAAATATTATCGATAATCCTTCGGTCATTTTAGGTTCAGGTAGTAAAGCATTAATCGCAGTTATAACAGCTGATATTTGGAAAACCACACCTTATATGGCTCTTATGCTTTTAGCTGGACTCCAAACAATTCAACCATCATTATATGAAGCTTCAGCAATTGATGGAGCTAGTAAAGTTCAACAGTTCTTTAAAGTAACGTTGCCTTTGTTAAAACCATCTATTTTAGTAGCTTTATTATTTAGAACTTTAGATGCTTTTCGAGTTTTCGATTTAATTTATGTTTTAACTGGTGGTGGTCCTGGTGGTAGTACAGAAACAATATCCATCTATAGTTATCAAGTATTAAAAGCTCAGGGTAGGTTAGGTTATGGTTCAGTTATTGTTATTTTTATGGCATTACTTGTTGGCCTTATATCTTTTGTTTATATTAAGATATTAGGTGTCAAAGTTGCCAAAGAAATGTAGGTGGTTAGATGAAAAAACATTACATAAATAAGTATTTATTAATAATTATTGTATTGTATTTATGTATAATTTTATTTCCATTTATTTGGGTCTTTATTACTTCTTTTAAACCTGAAAAAGAAATTTGGGGTGATGGTGCTTTAAAATTAATCCCTAATAATCCAACTTTTACCCATTATCAGGAAATATTTAAGCAAAATATTTTAAATTCGTTAAAAAATAGTTTGATAGTTACATTTGTAACGACAATATATGTAAGTTTTGTTGCTAGTTTAGCTGCTTATGCAATCGCGAGATTAAAGTTTTTTGGTAAGAATATATTACTTTCGTTAGTACTGGCTACATCAATGTTTCCGCAAATGATCATTGTAGGACCAATTTACAATGCTTTTGAAAAGTTAGGGCTCCTTAATTCTTATGCGGTTGTTTTACCTTATTCTTCGATAACACTTCCAGTAGCGATTTTTATTCTTGTTACACATTTTGCGAAAATCCCTACTTCATTAGAAGAGTCAGCAAGTATTGATGGTGCATCAAGGCTAACAACCTTCTTTAAAATTATCTTACCTCTGGCATTACCAGGAATTTTTACTGCGGCTATTATCGTTTTTATCAGTGCTTGGAATGAATTCCTATTAACAATTACTTTGAATCCTGACTATGCTTATCATACCGCTCCGGTTGCGATAAACTATTTAAAAGGTCAATTTCAAGTATATTGGGGACAGGTAGCAGCTGCTACTGTTGTAGTTACAATACCGACATTAATAATTGTTTTATTATTTCAAAAACAAATCATTTCCGGTTTAACAAGTGGAAGTGTAAAGGAATAGAAAATGTAATAATCACTATAGAAAGTAGGTGTAGATAATTGTGACATGGAAAATAGTATCAAATCAACATGATAAAAAAAGACTTCTATTAGAGGAAAGTTTGTTTGCACTTGGTAATGGTTATTTAGGTGTTAGAGGAAATTTAGAAGAAGCTTCAAATGAACTATGTCAAATTAGAGGAACGTATATTAATGGGTTTTATGATGATGTTGAAATACCATATGCAGAAAAAGGTTATGGTTACCCAGAAACAAGTCAGAAAATGTTAAATTTGATTGATGCGCAAACATTAAAAATATTCTTAGGGGAGGAATTAATTACCATATTTAATGGTGATGTAAAGGATTATCAAAGAATTCTTAATATTAAAAAAGGCTATTTGGCGCGAAGGTTTCATTATACTACTCCTCTTGGTAAGGAAGTGGTAATAACCTTTAAAAGACTAGTTTCATTTACATATCAATCACTCTTTTGCCAAGAGGTGGAGGTTAAACCACTCAATTACTTTGGACCCATAAAAATTATTTCCGAGCTCAATGGGGATGTGGAAAACTATGTGGATAAGTCAGATCCTCGGGTAGCGCAAGGTCATTCTAAACGTTTATTAATTAATTGCCAAAGGCAGTTTGCAGATTTCGAAGTTCTTGAGTCGATAACGGAACAATCTAAATTACGAGTGCTCGTATTAAGCCAAACTAGTATTGACCATAAACATCAAAAACAGGTAAAATTTACTGACAAACGCTTTATTTCTGAAATTCGTTCAACACTAGATCAGAAAATCACAATTACTAAATATAATTTATATTATGATAGTATTCGTTATGGTGTTAACTTATTAAATAAAGCGATAGCGGATTTCAAAATCATTAAAAAGCTTAAGTTCAATCAATTAATCGCAAGTCAAGAAAGCTATCTTAATGATTATTTCTCTCTTTGTGATATAAAAATAACAGGAAATGCTGATTTACAAATAGGGATTCGTTTTAATCTATTTCACATAATTCAAGGAGTAGGTAAAGACCAATTTTCAAATATCGCAGCTAAAGGGTTAAGTGGTGAAGGATACGAAGGTCATTACTTCTGGGATACAGAGATTTTTATTTTCCCAGTCTTCTTATTAACAAAACCAGATTTAGCAAGAAATTTATTATTATATCGTTATCATACTTTAGATTATGCTAGAAAAAGAGCAAGAGAATTAGGACATAAAAAGGGCGCAGCTTTTCCTTGGCGGACGATTAAAGGGACAGAATGTTCATCTTTTTTTCCTGCAAGTAGTGCGCAGTATCACATAAATGCTGATATCAGTTATAGTATTATACAATATTATTTAGTAACTAAAGATGATGATTTTTTACTTAATTATGGGGCTGAAATTATTTTTGAAACCGCACGTTTATTTATTGATATCGGTCATTACTTAGAAAATGGTTTTAACATTTATGGTGTTACAGGTCCCGATGAGTATACCGCAATTGTTAATAATAATTATTATACGAATGTAATGGCAAAGTATAATTTACATTGGGCAGTAAAAACTTATCAAATCTTATTAGAAAAACATGGTAAAAAATTTACCAAATTATTAGAAAAACTGGAATTAACAAGTACTGAAATAGCTGAATTTAAAAAGGCTAGTAAAAACATGTATCTTCCATATGATAAAGCGTTAGATATAAACCCCCAAGATGATAGTTTCTTAGGGAAGCCTCCATGGGATTTTGCGAATACCCCAGAAAATAAGTATCCTTTGTTACTCAATTATCATTTATTAACAATTTATCGTCATCAGGTATGTAAACAAGCAGATACCGTATTAGCTCATTTTTTATTAGAAGATGAAATAGATATTAGTACGATTAGAAACTCTTATAATTATTATGAAACGGTTACAACTCATGATTCCTCTTTATCATCATGTATTTTTAGTATTATGGCGATGAAGATCGGTGAAATTGATAAAGCCTATGAATATTTTAGTGAAACTGCACGGATGGATTTAGATAATACTCATAAAAATACCAAGGATGGTTTACATATGGCAAATATGGGTGGAACTTATATGGCTATTGTTTATGGTTTTGCAGGTCTTAGAATCAAAGAAGCTACGCTTTCAATAGCACCAAAAATTCCTAAACAAATTGAAAGTTATAGTTTCACAATTAATTATCAAAAACGATTAATAAAAATTTTTAAAAATCAAGCAACCTGTAAATTAGAACTATTAAGTGGGGAAGAAATAAAAATTATTGTCGATGGGAAGTATCTCCTCTTGAAAAAAAATCAATGATTATCAACAAATCATTGATTTTATTTATAGAGAATATTTTCGAGTTGATTTTTATCGAGAATAATTATTTGGCGTTGCCCTTTTAATTTTATAATTCCTAAGTCTTGAAACTTGGCTAGTTTTCGACTTAATGTTTCTCTTGTTGTGCCAATAATAGATGCAAAATCACTTTTACTAAATGGTAAGGTGATTTCATCGTTATTTGGTGTTAACTCTTCTAATAATGTTTTAATAATTCTTTGTTCGATGTCATATATTCCGATATTTTCAATCATCGCTTCAGCTTCTTTAATCCGTTTAGTATATGATTCTAAAAATTTAACCGCAATATCGGGCTTGGAGTGAATTAAGTTAATGATATCTTTACCTCTTATTACACAAATTTCACTGTTTTCTAAAGCAAAAGCATTTGTGGTCATTTTTTCATCACTAAATAAAGATAGTTCGCCTAAAAATTCACCTTTATAGAGAATTCTAATTATTTGTTCTTTTCCTTCAGGGGAAATTTTAGTTAATTTAACTTTTCCTTGATTAATAACCCATAAATTTGCGGCTGAATCAAGCGTTGAAAAGATCATCTCACCTTTTTGATACTTTTTAGTTATTGCCCGATCCATTATTTGTACTTTTTCATTGATTGATAGATTTTTAAAGATTGAAACATTATGAATACAGCCATGGTTACAATTTAGATCATCATTCATTGTAATCCCTCCCTTGTGTATATTATACATTATATTCTATAAGTTAAAATTGATGTCAATCAAATTTCACAAAAAAAGCATATCTTTTGCATTATTTTAATACAAATGTTACCATTATATTACAGTTAAAGAAAAGGAGGATTTTTAATGGAAAAATTAATAACGATGTTAAATAAAGAAGTAGCTAACTTTGGCGTTCTTTATACTAAATTACATAATTTTCATTGGTTTATTAAAGGTGATAAATTCTTTGAACTTCATGTAAAATTTGAGGAACTATATGATGAGGTAACAGAACATTTTGATGCTGTTGCTGAAAGAATATTAATGTTAGGGGATAAACCAAAAGCAACATTAAGTGAATATCTTAAATTAACAACACTTAAAGAAGCTACTGGAAGTGAAACGACAAATGAGATGGTTGAAGCGATAATTAATGATTTCACAATAGTTATCAATGAACTAGAAGCCGCTATTGAATTAAGTGATAAAGTGACTGAAGATTTACTACTTGGTATTCAAGCTAGTTTAGAAAAACATCGATGGATGCTTAAAACTTATTTAGTGTAAAACTAATAAAAGCTGATTTCTGTTTGATACAGGAATCAGCTTTTTTTGTAAACTAGTTAATTATTTTCTGATAGGTAATTCTGTGTATTACTTAAAGCCTCATAAATTAATCCAAGTTTAAAGAGAATAACAACAATAAGCGAAATATAACCATAAATTGTATGATTATTAATTGTCTCCGCTACAGAATCTTTACTGGCATACATTACTATGGGAATAATAACATAACTAATTACATATAAAAATGTTGTTATGATTAAGATGTAAAAATGAGACAAAGTATGCTTGATTTGAATCAGAATAATGATAAAGATAATACTTAACGAGATAAAAAGTGCAAGACTAATAACAGCGTTAATTAATGAAACCTTTTCATAAACGCTAATTAAGGACTCAGGGTAGACCTCATTTATAATAGGTGTGATATTAGAATTACTCATTGTTATATTAATCAGAATTATTAACGAATAAATTAATGAAAATGCCATAATTAATCTATCACTACAAAGGTTTGTTTTTAGATAATTAATAACAATAATAAGTAGAATAACATGCATTGCCCCTTTTAAGTATGATGTATAATTAAGTGCTGTTAAAAATTGAATCAGGATATTGGAAATTGAATTACCAGTAATAGATAGATTCGTAACTAGCAGGTTAGGAATGACATTTACAAATAATAGTAAAAAAATAAACAGATAGGGAACATATTGTTTTAACCTCATAAGATCCTCCTCATATTAAGTTACTTTAATTATAAAGTCGTAACTAGCTTTTGTAAACTATATTAGTTGCTTTATATGCTAACTTTTTATAAAATATTAGTATTATAATTAGAAAGAAGTGATATTATGTTCACTGGAGAAGTGTTACTAGCTTTTGGACTGACGCTAATTGCTGGATTGTCAACAGGAATTGGTAGTTTAGTCGCATTATTTGCGAAACGGACTAATACAAAGTTTCTAGCTGTTAGTTTAGGCTTTTCAGCTGGAGTAATGATATATGTTTCTTTTGTTGAAATTTTTGTTAAGGCACAAGCATCATTAATATCGGATTTAGGTGAAAAGTTAGGCTCTTGGGTTACAGTGATATCATTTTTTGGTGGAATGGCTTTAATCGCAATTATTGATAAACTGATACCAAAAGCAGAAAACCCTCATGAGGTTGCTAAAATTGAGGAAATGCAAGGAAAGGATAGTATAAATCATCCTAAATTATTACGCATGGGATTATTTACAGCCCTAGCAATTGGGATTCATAACTTTCCTGAAGGTATTGCAACTTTCATTTCTGCCTTAAGGGATCCAACGTTAGCGATACCAATTACTGTGGCGATAGCTTTACATAATATTCCTGAAGGGATATCTGTGTTTGTCCCAATTTATTATGCTACTGGAAGTAAAATTAAGGCATTTACCTATTCCCTGCTTTCAGGTATGGCTGAACCAATTGGGGCTATTATTGGTTACTTAATTTTATATCCTTTTTTATCAGAGACATTATTTGGCATCTTATTTGCTGGAGTAGCGGGGATTATGGTTTTTATTTCACTTGATGAATTACTCCCTTCAGCACGTGAATATGGTGAACTTCATCTATCCATATATGGACTAGTAGCGGGACAAATTGTGATGGCAATTAGTTTATTATTGTTTATTTGAGTATAAGTACCAAAAAAAATCTCTAATATTACATTTAGCGACAATAATCAAAAAAGATAGAAGATTTAATTTTAATAGATTATAATTATAATAGAAATTAAATCGAGGTGTAATATTATGGAAGAATTTATTCGCAAGTTTTTTGGATATTATCGCTATCAGGATGAAACAGGGATTTTAGGGATACCAGAACCATTTAAAGATGGGTTAGGAAAGGGTGCATTTAGTGATTATCGTCATTTTATTTGGATGTTTCTTGTTATTTTCTTAAGTATTGGTTTATATAAGTTATTTAAGAAACATAAGGTAAGGGGAGAAAAAACAGTATTAATACTAGCTATTTATATGTTTAGTGTAAGATTAATTAATCAAATAGTTAGAGCGATAATTGGTGCTGAGGTGCCGGCATGGAGAGCGTTTCCCTTTCATTTATGTACAATGATGAGTTTTGTTTTACCAATAGTAGTTGTTTTTAACCTCAAGAAAATTAAATTACCAATATATACACTTTCAATAATGGGTGGAGTTGTCACAATTTTTTTAGGAGAATACTTTGATAATGGATTCTTAACTTTCGCAGCCTTAGAAGGGATGCTTACTCATTCTTTATTGGTGCTAATACCAATAATTGAATTAGCAACAAATAAATATCAGTTTTTATTTAAAAAAATGTGGCAAGTATTTGTTGCAATCATTATCTTAATGCTTTGGGCAACATTAGCTAACAATGTATTCTTTGAAAACATTCGCACTGATACTCCACAAACCCCGACAGTAAGCCACTTTCAAGGGTTTTAAAAGCACCTTGGGGTTTGTTTGGGGTTTATAATTATTAAACGATATGTAATAAAACACAATGATACATAACGAATTAATAATTTTGACTCAACTTACTTTTATATAGGTTTTATTCTTTTTTATTAAAAACTGTGCTATAATACAGTTAATTTATAGATGGGGAATAGATAAAGGAGGACCTAATATGGATTTTGGAAAAGCATTAGAATTATTAAAAGACGAACGAAGAGTTGCTCGTAATGGATGGGTAGGAGCGTGGATAGTATTACAGATACCTAATCCACACTCAAAAATGACACACCCTTATTTGTATATGGAGTATAAGAGAGGGAGTAAAATACCCTGGTTACCTAGTCAAGTAGATTTATTAGCTGAAGATTGGGATGAGGTTAGAGAATAACAATGGGAACTTTTAAAATATGTGATAACAAAACGTACGATACTCATAAAGAAATTTGTAAGTCTATAAGGTTTAAACCTCCAATAAGGAAAAGTTGGTATAAAATTAGTGATAAGTCATATTTATGGGGTCCTAATATTGTATCAAAGTCATCAGATTGGAACTTAATAAAACCATCGATTCAAGATGGTGTTGAGGTTAAGTGGGTTAATTTTTTAGATGGTGAAAAATTGTATTCAGGAGAATTAAATAATAAGGCAATTAACAAAAATACTTTGCCACCTTATCCTGATTATCAACAGGTTGTTTTTGGTCAGTATTCTCCTAAACATGGCCGCTACTACTATAAATTTTTAGGTCTCTTTAAATATAACGAAGAGCATGAAACAATAGATGGTGTAAATTTTGCAATATTTAATAGAATTGCAACTGAATTTTAAATAGATGTATCGGCACTGAAGAAATAATGAACACATGATAAAACACAATGATATGTAATAAATACTTTTAACTCACCTTACAATTATGTAAGGTTTTATTCTTTTTCATTATAAATTATGCTATAATGTATTTATATTTATCTTACTATCGAGGGATTAGTAAAATAATGTTTGTATATTAAAATTAACTTTAGAAAGAAAGGGATGAAATTATGGGGAAAAAACATTTGTCTGAAGAAGATATTAAAACTAGATATATAACACCTGCTATCACGAATTCAGGTTGGGATTTGAAACAAATAAGACTTGAATATGCCTTTACAGCGGGTAAAATTATACTTCGTGGTAATGTTACAGTAAGAGGTAAACAAAAACGAGCAGATTATGTACTTTTTTACAAACCTAATTTGCCTCTAGCAATTATAGAAGCAAAAGACAATAACCATCCTGTGGGATCTGGTTTACAACAGGGTATAGAATATGCTAAGGCTTTAGATATTAGTTATGTGTATGCTTCAAATGGCGATGGCTTTGTCGAACAAAACTTAATTACTGGTGAGGTAAGAGATTTAAGACTTGAAGAATTCCCATCACCAGAAGAATTATATAAAAGATATTTAATAGATAAAAAGATTAATGAAACTGAAGAAAAGGTAATGCTTGAGCCTTATTACTATATTCCTAATTATAAGACACCTCGTTACTATCAAAGAGTCGCAATTAATAGAACAGTAGATGCGGTAGCCAAAGGACAAGACCGTGTCCTTTTAGTCAGTGCCACAGGTACAGGAAAAACGTTTATGACCTTTCAAATTATTTATCGACTTTGGAAATCGGGAATTAAGAAAAAGATTCTCTTTTTAGCTGACCGCAATATTTTAGTCGATCAGACTATTTCTGGCGATTTTAAACCTTTTAGTGGTAAAATGACAAAGGTTACAAATAAGAACCTTGATAGTTCTTATGAAATTTACTTAGCACTTTATCAACAACTTTCAGGAGATGATGGTGATGAAACTTTCCTTCAGTTTAAACCTAACTTTTTTGATTTGATTGTGATTGATGAGTGCCATAGAGGAAGTGCTAAGGAAGAATCGGCATGGAGAAAAATTCTTGATTACTTTTCTTCTGCTACGCATATCGGCTGTACGGCTACACCGATTGAAACAAAAGAAGCATCAAGTTTCTCCTATTTTGGTGATCCAATCTATGAATATTCACTAAAACAAGGAATAGAAGATGGGTTTTTAGCACCATATAAAGTTATTCGAATTGGTCTTGATAAAGATTTAGAAGGTTATAGACCAGAGGCGGGAAAGACCGACAAGTATGGATATGAAATCGAAGATCGTGAATACAACGTTAAAGATTATGACAGGTCTTTAGTAATCGAGGATAGAACGAGAGTGGTTGCTGCTAAGATTACTGAGCTCTTGAAAAAGACGAATCGATTTAATAAAACCATTGTTTTCTGTGTGGATATCGAACACGCAGAACGAATGCGACAAGCATTGATAAATGAGAACAAAGACTTATATTCACAAAATGATAAATACATAATGCGGATTACAGGAGACAACGATGAAGGTAAAGCTCAATTAGAATACTTCATAGATGAAGAAAGTGACTATCCTGTTATTGCGGTTACGAGTAAGTTGATGACTACCGGTGTAGACGCTAAAATGTGTAAGTTGATTGTCTTAGAAAATAATATCAACAGCATGACAGAGTTTAAACAAATTATCGGTAGAGGTACAAGGCTACTTGAAGAGTATGGTAAGACCTATTTCACAATTATGGACTTTAGAAATGCCAGTCGACTATTTGCCGATCCTGCGTTTGATGGTAGTCCAGAGGTTGTTATTGACCTAGGTGGAAATGATCCAGTAGATGAACCTCAAACTGGACCAGAAGAAGGATACGGAGCTGGTCAAGGTGATGATGGCGTCAATGATCCCGATGGTGGTTACCACACAGGTGGGAACGATGGTTTTGACGATGATGGTGAAGATAGACCACGTAAATATTATGTAGGTGATGTTACTGTTAGAGTTATCTCTGAACGAGTTCAATATGTTGATAAAGATGGTAAGCTTATTACTGAAAGTCTAATTGATTATACAAAGAAAAACATCCTGCAGCAATTTGCAAGGCTCGATGATTTCTTAAGAACATGGACAGAAGCGGAGAAAAAACAAGCCATAATCGATGAACTACAGGATGATGGTGTATTACTAGATGCGGTTAGACAAGAACTGGGTAAAACTGAACTTGATGACTTTGATCTCATTTGTCATTTAGCTTATGATAAAGCACCCCTTACGAAAAAGGAACGAGCAGAAAATGTGAAGAAACGTCACTATCTATATAAGTACTCTGATGTAGCTCAGCAAGTCATTGAAGCACTTCTTGATAAATATGCAAATGATGGTATTAAAGAGATAGAAGATACAAAGGTACTCCAACTTAAGGAATTTGCGAAGATTGGTAGTCCAATGAAAATCGTTAAAGCCTTTGGTGGAAAAGAAGCCTATATGAAGGCAATTCAGGAACTTGAAAACGAGATATACTCAGCATAAATGAAACAATAGAAAAGGCAGGTTAGATTATGGCAATAGGTAATTTTATAAAAAGATTACAAGATGTAATGCGAAATGATTCAGGTGTTAATGGAGACGCACAAAGAATTGAACAAATCGTATGGATTTTATTCTTAAAAATATACGATGCAAAGGAAGAAGCTTGGGAACTTTATGATGACAATTACAAGTCAATTATCCCAGAAGAATTAAAATGGAGAAACTGGGCTGTTGATGAAAAAGATGGTGAAGCTCTTACAGGTGATGCTTTACTTGATTTTGTGAATAACAAGCTATTCCCAACACTTAAGAATTTAGAAATTGACGAAGAAACATCAATGAGTCAAGTCATTGTAAAATATGCATTTGAGGATGCTAATAACTATCAAAAAGATGGTGTACTACTTCGTCAAGTCATTAATATTATTGATGAAATTGACTTCACAGAATATAAAGAGCGTCATGAATTTGGAACAATCTATGAATCATTCCTAAAGGATTTACAAAGTGCAGGAAATGCGGGAGAATTCTATACACCAAGAGCTGTAACTGATTTTATGGTAGAAGTAGTTAAACCTGTGTTAGGTGAAAGAATTGCAGACTTCGCTTGTGGTACAGGTGGTTTCTTAACATCTGCTTTAAATGCACTCGATAAACAAGTTGGAAATTCCCTTGAAAATAGAGGTACCTACAACAAGTCTATTTATGGTATTGAGAAGAAGTCATTACCGCATATGTTATGTGTGACTAATATGTTAATCCATGATATTGATGATCCAAATATTCTTCATGGTAATGCGTTAGAAGTTGATTATAAAGATCTAAGAAAAATGGAACAGTTTGATGTGATTCTAATGAATCCACCATATGGAGGAAGTGAAAAAGATAGTGTTAAAATTAACTTCCCTATGGAGTTAAGAAGTTCAGAAACAGCTGACTTATTTATGAATGTGATTATGTACAGACTTAAGAAAAATGGTAGATGTGGAGTTATCATTCCAGATGGTTTCTTATTTGGTACAGATAATGCAAAATTTAATATCAAGAAAAAGTTGTTTAGTGAATTTAACCTTCACACGGTTGTTAGATTACCCCATAGTGTCTTTGCACCTTATACATCAATAAGAACAAATATATTGTTCTTTGACAATACAAAACCTACAGAAGAAACTTGGTTCTATCGTGTTGATATGCCAGATGGTTATAAGAACTTTTCTAAGACCAGACCAATGAAATTAGAACACTTTAATGAAACTCTTGCTTGGTGGGAAAATCGTGAAGAAATCGAAGTCGATGGATTCCCTAAAGCAAAGAAATACACAATCAGCGAAATTGAAGAAAAAGGTTATAATATCGATTTATGTGGTTTTCCTCATGAAGAAGAAGTAATTCTAGAACCAATGGATCTAATTCAAGAGTATCAAGAAAAACGAGCATCCCTAAATGATGAAATTGATCATGTATTAGAAATAATTACCTCTATGCTTGGAGGTAAATAAGATGAATGGTCAAGACATAAAGAATAGTATTCTCCAATTAGCAATTCAGGGAAAGTTAATAGAGCAGAGGAAGAATGAAGGAACAGCCAAGGAACTACTTGAAGCGATAAAGATAGAAAAAGAGAAACTTATTAAACAGGGAAAAATTAAAAAAGATACACCACTCCCAGAAATATCAGAGGATGAAATACCATTTGGAATTCCTGAAAATTGGGAATGGATAAGATTAGGAGATGTCCTTGAGATAGCAAGAGGTGGTTCACCAAGACCAATAAAATCTTTTTTAACTGATTCAGATGATGGTATTAATTGGATTAAAATTGGAGACACAGATAAAGGTGGAAAATATATTAATCAGACCAACGAGAAGATAATAAAAGAAGGTTTGAAGAAAAGTAGGTATGTTAGAAAAGGTGATTTTCTTTTAAGTAATTCAATGAGTTTTGGTAGACCATACATTTTAAATATTGATGGATGCATACATGATGGTTGGTTAGTATTAAGTCAATATATTGATATCTTCAATAAGGAATACCTATACTATTTACTTAGTTCAAGAATGGTATTTAATCAATTTTCATCGAGAGTCTCAGGTGCAGTAGTAAATAATTTGAACTCAGATAAGGTTAAACTCACCTTAGTGCCACTACCCCCATTAGAAGAACAAAAGCGTATTGTAGCAAAGATTGATGAGCTAATGCCTTATGTAGAGGACTACGATAAAGCACATTCAAAGGTTGAAGAACTTAATAAAAAATTTCCAGAAGATATGCAAAAGTCTATTTTACAATATGCAATCCAAGGTAAATTGGTAGAACAGCAGAAAGAAGAAGGTACCGCAAAGCAATTAGTAAAACTATTTAAACAAGAAAAAGAGGTTCTCATTAAAGAAGGAAAGTTAAAAAATGATAAACCACTTCCAGATATTACAGAAGATGAGATTCCATTTGATATCCCAGAGAATTGGGAATGGGTAAGATTAGGGGATTGCGTTTCTCATAAGTCTGGAGTATCTTATAAAAAGGATAATCTAGGTGTAAGTTCTAATAAGATGATTAGAATTTTAAGAGGAGGAAATATATCTGATTTAGAATATTCTCTCAAAAATGATGATGTTATGTTAGATTATTCGTTTGTAAAAGATGAATTATTGTTAAAAAAGAATACACTTATTACTCCTGCAGTAACAAGTTTGGAGCATATAGGAAAAATTGCTAGAATTGAAAAAGATTATATAGATGTTGCTGTCGGTGGTTTTGTATTAATGTTAATACCAAACATTAATAATGATATTATTTCTCAATATTTACTAATTGCTTTAAGCTCACCGTATCATAGAAGTGTTTGTAGAAGTATTACTAACAAATCAGGTCAGGCGTTTTATAATTTATCAAGAGAAAAGCTTATGAATGTATTGCTTCCTCTCCCCCCTCTTGATGAACAAAAACGAATTGTAGCAAAGGTAGATGAACTGTTACCCTTTTGTAGTCAACTAGTTAAGTGATTATAATATCCTTGGAAATAAGTATGATATTATTTAACTTCAAATTATAATTGTTATGGAGAAAATTCATCCCAACATAGGTCCAAATAATTTTAAGTACAGCTACACAGGATAATTTCTATTCTTGTGTGGCTTTTTTAATTTTTTCTCAGATGTTACCGTTAAGTTTTTTTAAAACATATAAATCCATACATAAATAACTTGCTTTTATGTGCCTTTAGAGTGATATATAGTGTAACGAAAAGAAAAGGAAGGTTACACATATGGAAATGAAAATAACTTATGAAGTTAAAGGCACACCAAGAAAAGAGTTGGTACAGGCAATCAGTGAGATAATGAACACAATCGCAATATACAAGAGTGTTCCAACTTGTGCATATGAAATTGGAGAACTAGTTGTCGATAAAGAAGGATCGCTTTTAATTAATGAAAGCATGACTCCTGCAGAAATACACAGTTTGGTCGCAAAGCTTGAGGAGAAAGGGTTTATTCCCACAAACTATGGTGAAAATGCATTTGATGGTTTCGAGGTAGCAATGCCAAGAGAGATGTTTTCTGATAGGGCATTAGAAAATTTACACAAGATTGTAATTGCTAAAGGTGAACTTATTGGTAAAGCAATAAGTACATTTGATTTAAGGATTATTGAAAATGATGTCAAGGTTAGGTTTCCATGGTATCCTAAGACCGAGGATAGTGGTGAAATAAACTATTACTTACAGTTTACTGAAGCATTATGCAAAATGGCAATCGATCGAAACAGGGTAACATCCACAGCAAAAAAGAGTGAGAATGAAAAATATGATTTTAGATGTTTTCTATTAAGACTCGGCTTTATAGGAGACGAGTACAAAGGATTAAGAAAATTCTTAATGAGAAACTTATCTGGTAATGCTGCTTTCAAAAGCGGTCATAAAAAAGAAGATGAATAAAATAACATAAAGGGAAGGAATGGAACTAAACCATTTCTTCCCTTTTTTCATTTTTGGTTATTACCCTGTTTGAAACTGCGACTTTTTGCGTGATGCCCCCCGCCCGTTGCTCTTTAATAAAGCTGTGGAGATAATGACCGCCCCTTACCTCAAGCGGGAGTCAATATTAAGCCATTTTAAGAAGTTTTACGGCTTCTGGAAGGATAAGTCTACCATCTAATCTTTCACATCCACTGAACCCAATCTCGCCTTTAATAAGGTATATTTCACTTAGAACATTAATCGTAAGTGGTTGACGTTCGATAATCCAATAGTAACTAAAATCACCAAAGGCGATAGGTATTTCACCACTTACCATATTTGGCATATAGTTGGAATACTCAACAGGTTTTCCTAAGATGGTATTATCCGCTTGATTCCATAGATAGTTACCATGATCATCCTTTAATGTTCTAAGCTTAAAGGCAGTTTCATCATTCATTAACCACACTGCGTTTCTTCTATGTTCTGGCTTTAGTGAGAAGTATAGATTGATCACTTCATCATAGGTTAGGACTGTCGAACCTTCGGCTGTAACCCCAATTTCCCCGCCACGTGTGGCGTTTAAAATGCCTGAAGGTTCATTGATACCATCACCGTTAATAAAGCCACTCTCTTCACTTCTACCAAATCTACGAGCGAACTCATTTTCAAGATAACCTTCTAGGTTGAAATCATTATCATTGACAAAGTGTTCTTTAATTTTTGAAAGGCTGGCCAATTTATAAGAGCTGACAGGGAACTGTCTGAACGTATCGGCACTCTCTGGAAATGCTACTGATTCATTAACCCATTCAGCTACACCAGTTGATGCCACAGCGTGGATTGTTCCATCCTTGGATGTTGTATTAACCACAGTGGCTAATCGTCTGAATAGATTTTCTTTCTCTAAGGCTTTTTGATACTTTTCATTAAACTCTGTTGGAACGATATAGCCATCTGATTCTTTACCTTCATTCATCTCATTATAGGCTCCTTTTTTACCTCTCATAGCGTTCCAAAAAGCATGATTGTAAATTGTAGTTGTTTTCATTAATGTTTCCTCCTCAAATTCTGATTATAATAATCTAATAGTTCGTTGTAAGTTTCAAAGTAGTGACCACTACCTTTATATTGGATACACCATTTTAATTTACTTTCTGGTCGTTTATCCTTCATAAAGACTACCGGATACTTCTTTAGAATTAGGTCAATCACCTCAAAATTATTAAGGTCAAGACCACTCTTGATTAGTTTCAATATACCTACCTCCCTTCAGAACAAAAAATACAGTTGTATTTATTAGTTGAAATCTTGACTAATTGTGCCATACATTTCGGGCATCTGACTTTTTGATCAGTGATTGAATCGTATGGGTTTTTATTGACTAGTTCATAGACGTTATCTTTTTCCACAAGGTAATATTGATAAGCATCATTTAACAGTACATTATCGCTATAAGGTATAGGACAAAGTAAGTTATATGCATCTAGTACAAGTACATAATCTCTCATGTTTATTCCTCCTTTCTTTGCTACTTTTATAGCAGAGTAGATGACAGCGTTTTTTAGTTAAGCTACAAATTTAACCCAATAAAATCAAGGTCTTTAGCGTTTTGTGGTTTTTGTAGCTATCTTGTTGAGTTTGTTTAATAGTTACTATAACAACACATGGTTTTATAATTATATTTATACTTTTATATTTTTTTTCAAGAAGTTTGAAACTTAGCTACAAAAGTCATTAAACTTTTATAAGCATTATAATTGTGACCTTTATTTGGTAGCTGAGTTCAAAAACTATGATACCAAGTCTGTCATCAAAGTCATGAAAATAGTGCTATATCATCATAACCATATACTTTTTTGTAGTTTTCTTTCGCTTCATCAGTCAAAGTATATCTATTATAATAGCTACCACCATTTCTTCTGGTAATTAAATCAGCATGAGATGCATTTAGGAAAGAAGCAAGTTCATCCCTAAACTCCTTAGCTGTTTTAGCATAACCATGGTTATTATCCATGCACCAAGCTTTATAGACATTATAAACTTTTCCTGTTGTACAATTATCTTTAATCTTTAGGTTAGGACGCTCTTGCATACATTCTTCAAAGAACGTAATCACTGTGTTGTTTCCCTTCATATAGTCTTTTCTTGCTTTTACAACACTTGATGGTTCATCAAATGAATAACCATTAGCGATGACTTGTTTTAAGGCTACAACAGCTTTATACACAATGCCTTCTCGTTCTGCGTACAGCTTATCTATGAGATGCTTATCCTGCTTATCGACAGGAATGACATTATTACACTCCACTTGCATAATGCGGTTATAAACCCAATCGCCATCATCTCCACCAAACTTAGGTAGACGATTCATACAGAACCAAAGTAGACCATTGTAAGTAAACTCAAAACCATTCTGTCCTTTAAATTCAGCGAAGAGTGAATCCCCACCCGTACATTTTTTAAAGGTCTTTAATTCATCCACCGTTAGAAAGCTCATATCTGAGCTACCTGCAAGTCGCTTCCCGTAGATATTGCTTGTACCAAATCTTGCTTCAATTTCCTTCATATCGATTCCCACATAGTTTCCATTTCCTAACAGGCGTTCCACCAGACTTTTCAACTGAGATTTACCTGTATCACCTGGTCCGATCATGAACAAGGCTTTCTTCATTCGCCAACCTTTAACGTTGGAAATACATACACCGATAAACTGAAGTAGTAGGTTTTCGATTTCCTTATTTCCATTTGTCAGTGTGGTCATAAACTCATCAAACACAGGAGTAGCTGATGGGGAATCAGTCAAATGACATGGGATTTGAATCGTTGATAGGATAGCAGGATCGTGTGGAAGCATCGCCATATCGGATAAACGAAGAATGCAGTTTTGGAAGTTAATTAAATCTTCATCGGTATTTAATTCTTCATCTGTTACAAATACCAGGTCAGTGGTTAATTGTGCAAATACTTCATTTACATGAGCCATGCGAAGGAGTGTTTCATCGTAATACGTAATATAGCTTTTAATGATGCCTTTTAACATATCATCCGCATAAAGCCTGTAATATCCTTCTTCATATACATAACGGAGGACACCGCCTTTAGCATGGTTCCTTACGAAGATGTAGTTTAAGTTTTCTCGGATATGCCTTGCGAGTAAAGGACAACTAACACTCATGGATTTTCCATCCATATAGATGAAAGGTGGTATCGGCTTACTTCTGGCATAGAATTTTCCATTACATCCTTCAACCGCTCTCTCAATGGTCATCTTTCGGTAATCTTCACGATTTAACCATTTGTCAGTGACAAGTTTTGATTGATTAAACAGATCCTCAATCTTTTCAATGTTACCACCCGTGTAAAAGGAAAGGATACTACACAAGGCAAGGTCGGCTTCAGAATGGCTGTTATATTCTGTGATATCTCCCTCATCGAACAGGGATATAAACTTCTCACCATTCTTGGCATTTCTTGCGACTGATAGGATATCGATTTTATCAGCTTTCTTTTTAGCAGACTTGAATCTGTCTTTCTTCATATAGGTATCAAGTAAGAGCATGATGTTTTTACTGATATCGACTACAGGAAAATCATTAATCGCATTCCCTGTATAAGTCATGAATCGGTTAGTTAAGCCACCGAAGTACATCTCCATGGAGATATTACGGTTATTCTGATAATACTTGTCATCTAATCCCTTTTTCTCGTTTTGTGGAATTTTATCCGTATTTACATAAGCGATGATATGAACACCATTACCGCTTGGAGACATTTCAGCATAGCTGTTTGTCTGGTCTAATATTTCCTTAGCAAAGGGTGTAGTTGGTTTCATATCATCCAAATCAATAGCTACAACACCTTTAGGAATAATAAATCCAATTCCATCGAATGATCCCTTTTTAAAGCCATCCTCAACCTCGTCATAAGTAACCCATTTATCTTGAAACGATTGGTCTGTACCACACCTCATCCTATCAATCACTGAATATGGAACTTTTGTAAGGCGGCCTTTTACCATCTCGTACCTCCATAGAATCCATATTCTTCTTGATTTTAAGTCTTGCATCCTGCCGCCTCCCTTTTATTGATTTTCTTCAACAAGTAATTCTGCACATCCTTTATATAGAAAGCTACTGTAGATTAATTGATTATCGCTATCACATTCAGCTAAAACAACCATGAATCCTTACCCCCTTGAGGTTTATCAGAACCATCGAGTTCGGATAACTGCTCACATAGCTTTTCATAATTTATAAAGGCTTTCCTACCAACATATATGGCAGGAAGCTTTCCAGCTTTTAATAAAAGCCTTAATGCGTGTTCGGGTAGGATGCCTGTCTTAGCGGTTTCCCTTATGGTCAACATGGTCGGTTTCTTTATCTGCATGATCACATTCCTCCTTCAACTTACTTAAAGCTTTCTTCTCCCAATAATTGCGATTATGTTGTTTCACTTTATCAGGATTGTTTTTACGCCACTCTCGAAAGTAACGAAATCGTTCTTCCTTAGCAGCGTTCTCTAATTGTTTCTTATTCATTGCTTTACCTCCTCAAAATTCTGTTTTACTTTCGCTTTCTATTGACAAAGTGCGTTTTACTTGTTACCATAATATTAACGCAAGAGAAACGAAATAACAAGAGAAAAGAAGCTATATGAACAAAGTTCAAGTGTAGCGTAATTTTGGAGGAAAAAATAATGGAAAATCAATTCAAAGGATATGACAATACATTCTCGATCACCTTAAGAAGTATTATGGAAAGTCATCCAAATAGTGGTGAGAAAACAACACAAAAGGCATTAGGGGAAGCTATAGGGGTAAGACCTCAGACCATTAGTCTTTATATGGATGGTTCAACTCAACCGACAGCCGATAACCTTTATAAAATAGCAAAGTACTTTAATGTGTCGGTTGATTATTTACTAACAGGAGTTAGTTCCGAGAATAAGGATCTACATAAACAACTGGGATTATCGGAAGATGCGGTGAATTGGATTAAACGAGCACACGATACAGGAAGATTTGATAATTGTACAGATGTGATTACTACACTTAATTCACTTCTATCAGATCGTTACTTTTATGCTTTTTTAAAAGATTTAACCTTTAAAGCAGAATCCTTAAAAGCACTTATGAATCAAACGGAAGAAGAAAAAAGAAATCGACCAAGAGGGATAAATATAGAGGGGTACTATATTTGGGATTTGCAGATGTATGTTCAAAGTTTTATCCACAAGGAACTTGTAAAACGAGGACTTCAAATAGAAGAAGAATAGGCTTGACTAATTATACAGTTAGAGTGATATATAGCATGGGAGGAATTTAGACTCTCAAAAAACTACACTAAAGGAAAGAGGGATGAAAGTATGCCAAGTATCGAAAAGCGAGGAAATACCTATAAAATTATGGTTTCCCTTGGTTACAATACGGAAGGCAAACAAATAAGAAAGTATACAACCTTTAAGCCACCGATGAATGTAACAGAAGGTAAAGCCGAGAAACTTGCCACAGCCTACGCTTATGAATTTGAGAAGAAGTGTATGGGAATGACTAACTTTAATGACAATTTAAGATTCTCTGAATTGTGCAGTTGGTACTTTGAACAAATTGCACCTCATAAGCTAAAGGAAAGAACGATTTATACCAATAAAAACTTAATGAAGAATTATGTCTTACCCTACATAGGACATTTAAAATTAAAGGATATTACCACAGCAAGAATTGATGAAATGCTAAATCACCTTCACAAAAAAGGTAAAAGTAGTCGATACTATGTGATGCGTAAACCAGAAATGATTTGTGATGGTTCAAAAAGACCACTATCAAGAAAAACAGGAATCACTGTGAATACCCTTAAGGCAGCCGCAAGAGGCGAACATGTTTCAAAGAAAACTGCTTTAAAAATAGCAGAAGCATTTGGAAAGAAGTTTAATGAAATGTTTGTGGAAGAAGCTAGACCAGAAGAAGAGCGAGGAATTGATAGTACCTCAATTGCACGAATTCGAACTGCAACATCAGCAATATTCAGTACAGCAGTTAAAAAAGATATCATCATAAAGAACCCAGTGAAACACGCAACCTCACCAAAAGGGGAACAAAAGGATAAAGAATTCCTTGATGCAGAAGGATGTAAAAAGCTAATTAGTTGTTTAGATGAACTGCAAAATCCAAATGCAAGAGTCGGATTAGCTATCCTTATATATACGGGGATGAGATCTGGAGAACTGTGTGCACTACATTGGAAGGATATTGATTTGAAAAAAGGCACACTTTATGTTCGCTATACGCTTTATCGCTCAAATGGAGAATACAAACTATCCACACCTAAAACAAGGTCAAGTGAGCGAATGATTGCTATACCTAAAGAGCTAATCGAAATATTAAAGGAGCATAAAAAGTGGCAAGATGAACGTAAGAAAGCATTAGGTTCAAGATGGATTGAACGTGGTTCAGTCATTACAGGTACGGAAGGAGAATACCTCAATGGCGGGTATTTGAATGCTTCACTCAAAAAACTGATTGAGAAAAATGAACTTCCTGATATACACGTTCATGATTTGCGTCATGCCAATGCATCACTTCTAATCAATGCCGGTGTACCAGTTAAGTTTATTTCAGAACATTTAGGACATTCGAATACTAAAACCACAGAGGATATTTATGCTCATGTTTACAGTTCAACCGCTGAAAAGGTTGCATCAGCAATCAGTGATGCACTTGAAGGAGTGATTTAAAATGAAGTGTACCAAAGAAAAATACAAAAATAAAAAGTGTACCGAATTCGGGTACACTCGCCTATGTAGAGTGTGTTGTAAGGAGAGTCTTTTCCTTACAGCACACTTTTTTATTAAAACTGTACAAGACTTGGAGTTTGTGGAGTTTAGTTGGAGTTTTAATTTATGAAAAGAACCAATACAAAAATAAATGATACATAATCTGCTTTCAACAATTCTTGATATAACGCCATTTATGGCACTTTACTAAACGATACGAAACACGTTAAAAAGGTTTAAGAACTATAACACTAACTATATGTATTTAAAAGCTAATGGATTACCTGGTAATTTAGGTGGTGATTACTACTTTTTAATTTACGCAGCATTATTTATTGTTATGAATTTAATAATTTTTGGGATTCCAGTTCTTCATCGTAAGCTAGTTGGTTGTAAAAATTGATAATTTTTATGAAAGATGGATTTTTCTCCGTCTTTTTTTAATTGAATTATGACTAAAAAAATGCTATTGTTATAATGAATATTAATGATTTTTGTGGGGTAAAAAAGATACATGAAGAGTAAAAGTGTTTTTAAAGAATATGATAATATAATATTTACCGTAAACTATTATACTGAATTATTAGGTGTGTTATCAATACTTAGTGAGAATCAACTAGCCATTAAAGAAGCTGGAATTGAAAGGAAAAATTCTGAATATCGTGATGATGTATTAGATTATTTTGGCGAGTATAAATATAATCCCGTTACTTTAATGCTAGAATTATTTTCTGAGCAATATTATTTTAATTATGATGCTCCAGTTTCACTTTTTCTGCATTTAGAACACAAAAATACAATCAATCGAAAAAGTTTATGTGAAGACAGAAAATTAATCGATAAACAAAAGTTTAATGACTTTATTAAAAGTATAGAGGAGTTTGCAGAAGTAAGTAACTATAATGATTTTTATCGGAAACATAAAACTACGTATTTAAAAGTTATCGATAATTTTATTGATGATTACAAGCATTATGATCCTTTAACTTTTTTATTGACTTTTTTAGATATTAAAACTGCTAATAAATATATCGTAAATTTTATGTTGGGAATAACAAATGGTAATTATGGTGTTAATATAAAAAATAACATCTATGCTAATTTGAGACCTTATCGTAAATCTAGATATAATGATTTTCCTGATTTCTCATATAGCCCAATTTATTATACAACATTAATTCTTCATGAATTTGCTCATGCCTTTATTAATCCGCTTATTAAAGGGTTCAATCAAATAATAAATAATATCAATATTTCAAAATATGATGAAATCTTGGAAAGGTTTGATTATGGAGATAACTTAACGGTTTATATTGCTGAAACTGTTATAAGAGCTATTGAATGCTTATATGTTAAACAACAATTTCCTATAGAGCATGAAGTATATATTCAAGATAATGTTAAAGAAGGGTTTATCCTAATAAGAGAAGTGGAAAATATTCTGATAAGTAAGAATAAAGATAGTAGATTAAACGAGATAATAAATGTCTTTTTATAATGTAACTAAATAATAAGTAGGAGATTATATGATAATAAGAAAATATAATGAAAATGATAATTTAGGTTGGGTAAGATGTCGAGTATTAGCTTTTTTAGATAGTGCGTACTTTGATAATGTTTTAAGAGAAAAAGAAAAATATCAGAATCCCGCAATTGAATTAGTAGCTGAAGTAAATCATAAAATTGTAGGATTGCTTGATCTAGAGTATGAGTTAGAAATAGGCATTGTTGGTTATAAGACTGATGAATTAACAGGTGTTATATGGCATCTTGCTGTATTACCAGAATATCGGAATCAAGGAATAGCTACAGCTTTATTAAATGAAGCCATGAAATTATTAACTAATACTAATGTTAAAATTATTCAGGCATGGACAAGAGATGATAAGTGGGTAATTGATTGGTATCTTAGAAGGGGATTTATATTAAGCGAAGAATCATCATATTTGCATGTCTATGCTGAAGATGAGGAATGTGATTATATTTGTGATGCTAAAATCAAAAATTTATTTGTCTGTAGTAGTTTTAATCACTATATTGGACCTGATAAGGAGTTAATAAAAAGGACGTTTAAGCGGGTTCATACATGTAATTTATTTGAGTTGAATAAATAAAGAGGCTTTGCAGCCTCTGTTTTAATTAGCAGTATCCTCCTACATTGTAACAAGTACACCCAATGATTGCTAATAGGATAAATAATACAAGAATAAAAGCAAAAGAATTTCCAAATCCACCAGACATTTAATGTCCCTCCTTCTAATCGTCTATTATATGGTATGTTATGATTTCTATTGTTCCTAATAAATAAGCATAAATTTTTATAAATAATTTAATTTGGGTACTATAACATATGTTTTAGTCTATAAAAATGTGATTTAAATCATATTCATGCTTGATAAGCTAATATATAATGACATAATGAGAAAAATAATATTAATGATTAGCGGGACATTATCACTAATACTAGCGGTAATAGGTATTTTCTTGCCATTACTTCCGACTACTTCGTCTGCCTCCTGCTATTTTAAGAGTTCTAAGAGTTTGTATAATAAGCTTGTTGGCCATAAATATTTAGGTTCTTATATAAAATATTATTATGAGAGAAAAGGTGTACCTAGAAAGACAAAAATTATTGTTTTGTATACAATTGTTTAAAATAATCTGGTAATTTCAATTTTAATCTTAATAATTAGATTATTTGTGTCGAGTTATATATTGAGACAGAAAACAAAAATAATTAATTAAAGATAAGTTAAAATTCTGTAAAAAGGCAGAATTTTTTCTTTTTTGCTAAAATTCTCACAAAAACTATTTTACAAGTCATTAATTCAATGTATAATTATAATAATAACAAATGGGAGTTGGATATGAATAAAAGTAGTCTTTTCTTTATAATTATAATACTTTTAATATTAGATGTATGTGTTACCTTTTTTGATTTGTCGTTACAAGTAGTTATTATTATATCTAATATTGAGATTATCTTGCTATTGTTTATATCTTATAAGTTTTTAGTAAAAGGTTTTTTAGTCGCGTTATTTTTTAATATTTTTAATAGTATTATGATGTACCTAAATTATCTTGTTAATGACAATTTGGTATTGTTTCAAATGGCCTTTTTTCATGCTGTTTCCATTCTTCTATCGGGATTAATATGCATATTATCTAAGAAACAATTGAATTATGTTAAAACAATTGAGGCTAACTCATATTTAGATACTTTAACAGAAGTATTTAATCATCGCTATTTTCTTGAAAGATTAGATACTGAAGTTTCTAAAGCTAAACGAATGAATACTGTTATCGGCATGATATTTGTCGACATTGATAATTTCAAAGGATTTAATGAGACATATGGTCATAAAAGTGGTGATATTTTGCTATATGATACAGCACAAGTAATTAATGCGATGGTTAGAAATCAAGATATTGTTAGCCGTTATGGAAGCGATACTTTTGCGATTATCCTTCCCCAGATAAGTGAAGCAGAAATTGAAAATATTGCTCAAAATATTCATCAGGAGTTTAAAATGTATATTGAAGAATTAACTGATATAAGAAAACATCGAGTATCTATTTCTTTAGGTTATTCTGTATACCCTAGTATCGCATCTACTAAAGATGAATTAATATCGCAATCAGATACAGCCCTATATCACGCAAAACAACAAGGAAGAAATAATATTAAAATATATCATGATGTCTTTATTGGTATTAATCAAAATTTAAATACAAATGAAATTCAGTTGTTTACAAGTTTAAAAACATTATTAGGAACAATCTCAGCTAAGGATCGGTATACTTTAGGACATTCTGAACGAGTCATGGAGTACGCTATTGGCATTGGTAAAAATCTAGGTTTAAGTGAAGAAAGAATCAGGATTTTAAAGATAGCTGCTTTGTTACATGATATTGGTAAGATCGAAATACCTCAAAACGTATTAAATAAAAAGGAGAAATTAACAACAGAAGAATTTGCATTGATTAAAAAACATCCCATATATAGTGCAGAAATTATAAAACCTTTATCAAATCTCGATAAATTGCACGATATAGTATTACATCACCACGAAAGATATGATGGTAAAGGTTATCCTACAGGAATAAAAGGCAATGAGATTCCACTCGAAGCAAGAATTTTAACGGTAGCTGATTCATTTGACGCTATGTTATCAGACAGGCCATATCGTAAGTCATTATCAATTGATAATGCGATAATAGAATTAAAACAGTGTATAAACACCCAATTTGATGAAGGTGTTGTTCAAGCTTTTTTACGATTATTAGAGAGAAATAAAAAGGAGAGGGAAATTAAATGATCTGGTTTTTTAGCTATGATAATCCATTTATAAATACGGAAAGATTTTATAGTCTAACATTTTTAGAATGGATTATTCCACTCACAATTGTTAATATGATAATTTTACTATTAGTAATTTATCGTGTTAAAATTAAAACTATTGAATCACTGGATATTATTTTAAGATATTTAATTGGTTCGATTTTAATCCTCCTATTTGTAAGTCATTTTCTTTTAATCTGGATTAATGATGGAATTAACAAAAATAATCTACCACTAAGTTTTTATTCACTTAGTGTCATATTTACCGTAATACTGATGTTTACAAAATCTAAAAGACTGTTTCCTTTAGTACTGTATACTGGTGTAATCGGGGGGATGGTTAACTTATTAACTAATCAAGTTGGTTATTCATATGAATATTTCCGTTATTATCAGTTTATGATAAGCCAAGGATTATTAATAATCGGCCCATTGTATTTTATTATCATTCACGAATTTCGTCCATCACTTATTAGTACCTTGTTTGTGCTTTTAAAAATGGAAGTGATTATTATTGTGATTTTTGTCTTAAACAGCTTACTTAATACTGATTATCTGTTTTTAACTTGGGGTGAAAATCAAACTTATGATAATATGATCTTAGCAGATTTAGGAGCATGGCCAAAGTATTTCATTTATCTTGAATTAATTGGAATATTTCTTGTGGCATTTTTATTTATCCTAATTCATTTTAGTTTTAATTATTACGAGAAAGTTAAAAGTAAACGAATTGAAAAGTCTGGTATTAGTAAACTTTCAATGTATATGACAAAAAAGAAAAGAAATTAGTTTATTCTAAAGCATATTATTTGTTTTTGTCAAAATTATTGGTTACAATATAAGCAGGATATACCTATCCTATAGCCCTAAATATACCCCTCTAATACCTCTCTCAATTAAATTTAGTCCTTGGTATGACTCAAAACTACCTTTTTTTTATATTTACTTAAATAAATTTGACATTTATGATATAATATTATTGGCTAAATGGAGGGTTACCATGGAAAGAATACTAAAAATAAGCATCTTATATAAAGTCCTTAGAATCATTATTGGCCTACTATTTATTTTAAACGTAGTTGGTATTTTTCTAGTTAATGATGATAGTCAACAAAGTAGGTTAGCCTTTAATGCTTTTCAAACCTTTGCCTTTTTGTTAGTATCTACTATCCCTAGTGTTATTGAGAAAAAAGGCAATTTAAATATCCCAGATTTTATGGAAGTAATTTTTATCATAATGTGTATTTGTCATTTCATTTTTGGTGAAATGTTAGAATTTTTTAAACATGTTAGTTGGTGGGATTCACTTTTACATACATTTTCAGGTTCAATGGTAGCAATTTTAGGTTTTTCACTAGTTAATTCACTTAATATTGAAAACAAAACAATGAATATTCCCCCAATATTTGTTGCGATTTTTGCGATTTGTTTTTCTGTAACAATAGGTGTTTTATGGGAAATTGTTGAATTTTTAATCGATTATTTAACTGGTTCAAATATGCAAAGATACCGCCATTCAATCACAAATGTTGATTTTGTCGGGAGAAAGGCTTTATTAGATACGATGAAAGATTTAATCTTAGATACAATTGGGGCCTGTATTATCTCGATAATTGGCTATCTTGATTTAAAAAAGCAAAAAACAGCATTTAAGCGTTGGACAATAAAAAAAAGGACTAATCAGATCGAAAGCAATACTTAGGTTTTGCTTTTTTTAATCTTTATATTGTATAATGTAACAGAGGTGGGATAAATGGAAAAATTTATCATGTCTATAGATCAAGGTACAACAAGTACAAGGGCGATAATCTTTAATCATGCTGGAGATATTGTTTCAGTATCACAAAAAGAGTTTAAACAATACTTTCCGAGGCCAGGCTGGGTAGAACATGATGCTAATGAAATTTGGTTATCAGTATTATCGGTAATGGCTGACAGTCTAATAAAAAATAATATTTCACCATATGACATTGCAGCTATTGGTATTACTAATCAACGGGAAACAGCTGTAATTTGGGATAAAAATACTGGGCTTCCAATCTATAATGCCATCGTATGGCAATCAAGACAGAGTTCATATATATGTGAAGAATTAAAATCTAAGGGTTATAATGAAGTATTTCAAGCTAAAACAGGCTTACTTATCGATCCCTATTTTTCGGGAACAAAAGTTAAATGGTTATTAGACAATGTTAAAGGTGCAAGAGCTAAAGCTATAAAAGGTGATTTGCTATTTGGGACAATAGATAGTTGGTTAATTTGGAAATTATCGGGTAATAATGTACATGTAACAGATTACACCAATGCCTCACGGACATTAATGTATAATATTTATGATTTATGTTGGGATAATGAGTTATTAACACTTCTTACCGTACCTAAAATAATATTGCCTGAAGTCAAACCATCATCATCATTATTTGCATATAGTGATAAACGTCATACCTTTGGAGTAGAAATTCCGATTACTGGTGTTGCGGGTGACCAACAAGCTGCACTTTTTGGACAAGCTTGCTTTAAATCAGGGATGGCAAAAAATACATATGGTACTGGATGTTTTATGCTAATGAATACCGGTAGTAATGCGATAAAGTCAAAAAACGGACTCTTAACTACAATTGCTTGTAGTTTAAGTGATAAAGTAGAATATGCTTTAGAAGGAAGTATCTTTATTGCTGGTTCAAGTATTCAGTGGTTACGTGATGGCTTAAGAATGATTAATGAAGCCAGCGAAACTGAAAATTACGCAAATTCTGTTCAAAGCACTGAGGGTGTATATATTGTTCCTGCTTTTGTTGGGCTGGGGACACCTTATTGGGATAGTGAAGCAAGGGGAGCCATATTTGGCTTAACTAGAGGTACAACTAAAGAACATTTTATTAGAGCAACATTAGAAGCGATCGCTTATCAAACGAAAGATGTTTTACAAGCAATGGAAGAAGATTCAGGAATAAAACTTCAGACTTTACGTGTTGATGGTGGTGCTGTTGTTAATAATTTTCTAATGCAGTTTCAAGCAGATATCTTAGGTGCATCTGTTGATAGACCAAATATCACCGAAACAACTGCTTTAGGAGCAGCTTATTTAGCTGGTTTAGCAGTTGGCTTTTGGCATAGTAAACAAGAAATCACAAATTCATGGAAAGTTGATTGTAAATTTATCCCCAAAATCAGTGAAAGCTGTCGAAATAAACTATATCAAGGTTGGAAAAAAGCCGTTATGGCTACTATGACTTATAAATAATCAATAAAATAAAATAATAATAGAGAGATTAATAAAGGAGTAAAAAATGTCAATATTTTTTCATTATGGTAATTTTAAAAGTTATCTAAAAAAATGTCCGATAACAAGTATATTTATTTTAATTAATACCGTATTATATATCGCCAGTGTATTCATGAAGGGAGGAAATGTAGAAAACCTAGTTAAGCTAGGGGGATTAGTTCCTTTATTCGTAAGATATTTTGATGAGTATTATCGCTTATTTACGACAATGTTTTTACATGGCTCATTAATACACTTCCTGATGAATAATTTTTTTGGTTTGTTGATAATTTGCGCCGGGTTAGAAAGGCTCATTGGTTCATTTAGGTATTTCTTTATTTACCTTTTATCAGGTTTAATATCAAGTTTATTTATTGTGTTTATTCAAGATCCTTTATCCTTAACAGTAACTGTGGGCGCTTCAGGCGCAATCTATGGTGTTATGGGTTGTTTCTTATATATCATCTTTTTTAAATCACATTTATTATCAATAATTGATCAAAGATATATCCGTAACTTATTGATAATTAATTTAATTTTTACTTTTATTTATCCTTCGGTTAGTATATTAGGACATTTAGGGGGATTATTAGGTGGTTTATTGTTGAGTCCATTATTTTTATATAATAAATAAAAGATAAAGAGTTAGCCTCTTTATCTTGGGATAATTATATTTTATTTATTGCCCTAATCCGATAATCGATTGGTGGATGAGAATATTTAATTGCGACAAATAATGGATGTGGTGTTAGGTTTGAAAAATTCTCTTTTGCGAGAATCTTTAATGCTTCGATTAATGATTGTTTAGCATAATTTTTTCCTGCGAAATAATCAGCTTCATATTCAAATTTGCGTGAAATCGGATTGGAAATAATTTCGATAATGATATTTAGTGGTAATAATATAAAGAAAAAGATTAACATTCCAAAGCCAAAATTACTACTCTTAAAACCGAAAGCTTGGCTTAATAAAGCGGAATTAACACATAATAGTAATATTAATAAAAAGATTGCTAAATTGATAACCATGAAACCTAAGTTTTTTAGAGTGTGATGCCCTTTAGCATGACCGATTTCGTGAGCTAAAACACTAACTATTTGTTCATTCGTCATCTTATCAATTAAAGTATCATATAAAACTACGTGTTTAAATTTTCCTAATCCTGAAAAAAAGGCATTAAGTTTAGTTGAGCGTTTTGAAGCATTGATAACGCTAATTTTATTTACTTCATAGCCGACACTTTTAGCAAACTCCACAATTTTATCTTTTAGTTCTCCGCTTTCTAATGGTTTAAGTTTGTTAAAAAGGGGTACAAACAGTTTTACGTAGAAAAGGTTTAGAAAGAGGATAATAATCATTGTAGAGCTTAATGCATAAATATAAAACATTTTACCAACATTGTGGAATAAATTTGATAATCCTAAGATTAAACCACCACCTAAACCAATTATTAATATTAACGCCTTTATTTTATCGGTGATAAAGGTTTGAATGGTGGTTTTATTAAAACCATATCTGGTTTCAATACTAAATAGTCGATAAGCTGAGAAAAAAATTCCTAAAATATAATCGATAATAAAATAAGAACCAATTATTATCATCGCTTGTAAATGAATGTTTTCAGTAAATTCTTCCGCAGAGGTTAAAATTTTATGAAAGACATTAAAACTTAATAAAGCAATGATTATAATAAAGTTTAATGTGCTGGATATAATCGCTAAGCGAAAGTTTTCCATATTATATTTTAGCCATTTTTTATATTCTTCTTCATCGTAAACATCTTCTACCGCTTTAGGAATTATTGCATTCCGATTTTTATAGTTTTTAAGTGATAAAAAGGTATCGAAAACAAAAGTAATAATTAGTAATACAATAATCAATATTTTGATAAAAATCCCTCCCTTAGTGTTATTTTATCATAGGTATAGAAGTGATAAAAGGAATATTTATAAAGCATAAAAAAAGTTCACTGTAATAATGAACCTTTTTATCGCGCATGTGCTATTCTACTTGCTGCAGCAGAAGCAATGGCACCGATTATATCATCTAAAAATGTATTGCATACACCACTATTTTTACCTAACCTGTCAATTTCACCAATTTTACCTAACTTTACTTTATCAACATAACCAAAGTTAGTTAAGCCAATAGAACCATAAATATTAACGATTGAATAAGCTAAGACTTCATCAATACCATATAATGAATAATCATCTAACAAAATGGAACGCAGTGGTTCTTCAATTGCACCGCTTTCAGCTAATTTATCAATTGTAATACCAGTAATTACTGTGAACATAACTTCACGTTTACATAGAACTTGCTTAACATTTTCAAGACATTCCTCTATCGTTAAATTATTATAGTATTTAATTTGAAGTTCATAGGTAATATTCGCTATATCAGTCAAAGTTACGCCACGTTCTCCTAGTAACTTTATCGCATATGTTTTAAGGTTTTCATAATCTACATTCATTCTGTTCCCCCTTCTCTAATAATAGTAAAAAATAGTTGGATACTTATTATAACATATTAGTAAAAATAAGCAACAAATTATTATTTTTTGTTTATGTTTTAAAGATTTGGATAAAAAATTCGATTATTGAGAATAACATTAAGGCAATACCGCTGCCGATAAGTGGTCCGGAAGCAACCCCTTTAAAGACAATAATTCCCATAATAATTCCTACTAAAACAAAAGTTATAATATCTGGGTCAGTATTCATTATCTCAATTCCATATTTAGCAAAATATGTTACAAGAACCCCAGAAGTAATTGCTACCCAAGCTCTCCAGGTAAAAATTGCTTTAATAACTTCATTTATGGTAATATCTCCTTTTGCGATCGGAACAAAAGCATAAATCGTGATTAAGACAATACCATATTTTATACAGAATTCTTTAATTAAATTTAATTTAATATTATCTATTTTTAGTAAGACACAGGCGATTAAAAAAACAATGGCAATAACGATTGTATCGTTTTTACTGAAAATTCCCAAAATTAACAATATGAGAAATAAGATGATTTTTTCAAACATACTTATAACCTTCTTCCAAATCTTAAACAATTTTGGCTTTACTTATTGAATCTCTTGCTAGTTTGATGTAAAATTATAATGTTATAGAGTATTTAATCTTTAAATTTATATTATAAAATGAGGTATGTGTTATGAAATATTTACGAGAATATAAAAATACGATTATCCTATCATTGCTTGGAGTAACAGGGGTGCTTTTAGCTATAAGATTAATTTTTTTCTTACAAGATGGAACTAATAAAGCAGCTGAAAACTTATTGATTAGACTTATTGCTTATGTTAGTCTATGTACAATTATCCTTATCTTTATCCCAGTTAAGCAAAATTTGAAACAGGTATTAGTAAAATACCGTGATTTAATTGCCCTATCATTTTTTATGTTTTATACGGAATTGCTTTTTATCCTTGATAATGATTTAAGATATAGTTTTGTAACACTTTTTTCACTTACCCTAATCGTTAGTATTATAAATACAATTTTAGTGATTATACCCCCTAAATGGAAATATGGTGTCATGGTTTTTATCACGATTTTCTATACTATTTATTATATCGCTCAGGATATTTATTTTGATATCTTTAGTGATTTCTTTTCCTATAAAGAAATTGTCTCTTTAAAAGCTGGCTTAGAGTTTACTGGAGGCGTAATTCATTTCCGTTTTATTCACCTTTTATTTATTGTTTTAGCAATAGGTACTTTAATATTTATTACTTTTTATCGAAAAGATAATAGAATAAAACTTTCTAAAAAGACGGCAACGATATTTTATATTCCGTTAACATTATTGGTGTTAGTAAACTTTAATGCACAGTATCCAGCTAATTATGCCCGTTTATATTCTTCTGACCATTATTTATATTATAGTAGGTATAATAACAGTAAATTTATTTCCCGCTTTGGGGCGATTAATTATAGCGTACGTGATTTCTTTAATTCTATTATTCCTAAGACGATTAGTAAACGCGATTTAAATGCAATAGAAAGTTTTTATCAACAAAATCAGAAAGACCACCAAATAAACGAGTTTACAGGAATATTTACAGGTAAAAATTTAGTCTTTATCAATGCTGAATCATTTGATGGTATAGGGGTTGATAAAGATCTAACGCCTAATATTTGGCGCTTGCAAAATGAAGGCGTGTATTTTTCTAATCACTATGTACCAGTATATCCACGAACAACGAGTGATAGTGAATTTATCTTTAATACGAGTTTAATACCATCAATATCTGATGGTCCTACATGTTATACGTTCCATGATAATTATTTTACTAATTCTTTAGCGAATTTATTTACCGATAAAGGTTATCAAGCTAATGCTTTCCATAACAATCGTAAAGATTTTTATTTACGTTATAAGGTTTTCCCTAATTTAGGTTATGAAAATTTTTATGATTTTGAAGATCTTGGCTTGACATCAGAAAATAGGCGCTTTGATTCGATCTTTATGAAAGAGGCTAAGGATTATATTTTGCCTACGGATGGTAACTTTTTTAGTTTTATCACAACTTTAAGTGGCCATAGTCCATATAATGAGGACAACCGGGTAGCAGCTAAGCATTATCATAAAGTTGATGCAAAATTCGGTGATAATATGCCGGAAGAAATTAAATATTATCTCGCAACACAAATTGAGGTCGACTATTTTGTTGGTGAGTTATTTAATGCCTTAGAGGAAAAGGGACTTTATGATAATACAGTAATAATCTTTACAGGTGACCATTATCCTTATACAATAAAAACCGAAACCTATGAAAATTATACTGGTGTTTTTGAGGAATTTTTAAAAAATCAAACACCTTTGTATATCTGGTCAAGTGATATTTCTGCTCATAAGATTGATAAATTAACTTCTTCATTTGATATTTTACCAACGCTTGCAAATTTATTTAATTTAGATGCTGATTATTCAACTTACTTTGGAAATGATGTTTTTAATAATAATTATCAACCAATTGTCTTTTATAAAGATTATTCCTGGTATGATGGTAATGTATATGTTGTTGATGGTGAGATATTATATGGATCAACCAATGAAGATGTACAACAAACTTCTGATCTTATTTTCGAGTATTTTGAAGTTGGCCAGAAAATCTTAAGAACTGATTATTTTAGTGATTAGGGAGTTTGATTATGGATAATAAAATAATTTCTTTAGTAATTGTTTTGATTGTATTATTTCTTAATTATACTTTTACAATCATATATTTTACATTAAAAAATAAGTATCAAGTATCAAATAAACAGGACAAATTTATTACCATGCCTGGAAAAGGGGAACTCGTTTTATTTGATCTTTTTATCACCGCAATAGGTATAGGTTGTATTTACGGAATCGATTTAATGCTCGAAGTTGCGATTTTGTTTTGGCTTAGTTTTGGAATTTGGACATTAATTAAACTATCATACTACTCTCCTGTAGTGAAAGTAAATGGAGATCAAGTAGTTGTAATTTCCTTTATTAAGGGGGTTTCACGATTTTCTTTATATGATGTTTTATTAGTTAAAAATATTTTCAAAAAAAATGTATTACATATTTACTTGTGCGGTAAAAAAGGTATTTTGTTAGATATTGTCAATATGGACGATTATTTATACAAGATTGTCAAGGATTTAACAACCGGTAAGTATAATGTATTAGAGGTAGAAGTGCCTGAGGCGATGAGTAAATTAAAATAAATTTAAACCGAAAATAAGCAGTTAGTTTTTTTTCGGTTTTTTTTAGGTGTTGAAATTGTCGAAATTCTAATTTATAATAGTATTATCGATAGTAAATGGTGGGGATAATAATGACGATCAAAGTATTTATTTCTGATGGGGGTATAGGTTTTGTTGAAAGTGTTGTAGCGGTAATTAATTCGTATGATGATATCGAAGTAATCGGTTATACTCATGATGGGTTCAATTTATTGGAAAAATTGGAGGATACCGAGGTAGATGTCTTACTATTAAATATGATTTTGCCTAATTTTGATGGGCTTAATGTCTTGCAGAAGTTAAATGAGGATCGTGAAAAATATATCCGCCCCAAACACATCATTATTTATTCTGTTTTTTACAAAGATCCGCTTATTAAGAAAGCGCTCGCATTAGGCGCTGATTATTTTTTAATGTTACCAATGAATATTGAGTATTTAATTCAATTAATAAAAGAATATGGAAATACTCATTCAAATCATGATAATAAAATATCAAGACCAGTAACAGCTGTTTCCGATATTGAATTAATCCTGGATGAGCTTGGCATGCCCACCAATCTAAAGGGTTTTATCTATATAAGGGAAGCATGTTATGTAGTTTTCCTTCATTCAGACATGATTCAAAGAATTACTACCGTATTATATCCCGTTATTGCGAATAAGTTCCATACAACTGCTTCTAGAGTAGAGCGGGCAATCAGAAATGCGATTGAAGTTACATGGAGTCGAGGAAACTTTATGGCGATAAGTAAATTATTTAATGGAAAGGGAAAACCAACAAATTCGGAGTTTATCAGTAAGATTGCTGACCAATTAAGAACAAAATATTTAAAATAAGCTCATGAGTCAAGTTAAGATTTATGAGTTTTTTTTTTAATAATTAAAAAGATTCATTAGTTATTATATAAATCACAAATTCGACAATTAATGTCGAAAAGGGGAATTACCACAAATTAACTATAAATATACATGAATAAATTAACAACGAATATTTTCGACAAACTATTGACAAAATCCGACAATCTATTTATAATCAAGGTAAATCAATTGAAGGGAGAATTTAAATTGAAAAAGAATCTTAAACGTTTTTTCTCATTATTAGTATTGTTTGCGCTTGTTTTCACTGTTGCATCATGCAAACCTGAAGACAATAACAATAATAATGGTGAAAAGAAAGACGAGTTAAATGCATATTCATCTGCTTATGATAAAGTAGTTGATAAGTTAATTGAGGAAGAAGTTATTGGCGAAGATGTAGAGCCAATAGATATGAACGAAGTAGCAGGCTATTTAAAAGATAATGGCGCTGGTGGAGAACCAAATACAGAAGCTGTTAAAATTGCTGATGTTGCAAGAGATTA
>CALFRW010000162.1 GCA_937919135.1 uncultured Haloplasmataceae bacterium | reverse complement strand
GGTGATTTAAACAATATGTGGACAATCTTTGGTACAGCTAAAACAGAGCCAATTGTGTACGGTTCAATAAATGGCGAATCAACTAATCAATCCCCTTTTAGAACGGGAATGACAATGATTGCATCAACAGAATGGCTGCAATGGAATGGTCAAAAATTAGTTTGGAGTGATTATCCAGAGGCTAAAGAAGCTTATCTTAACCAATTAATTAACGTTAGAACTGGCCCTGATGGCTGGAGTGGACATAATGGTTATGTATATGCGACCTCGGATTCACCAAAGCATTTAGGAGAACAAAATCATTATACGTATAATCAAATATTTATTATGGCAGTTAGAGATTACTTGTTCCATGGAAATAATACCCAAGTCTATCAATACGGTAAATATGTTAACTTATTAGAAGCAGAAAATCGCTTAGGTCAATCAATAAATGAGCGAATCGATTTAGCTATGGATTATATGTTGACTGCACTTGATGGTGAAAGTGGCATTATGACTATTAATGATCCTGATAATGATGGAACAACTTCAGGAAATGCCAGTAATTATTGGGATACACATCGCGCTTTTGGATATAAATCTGCATATGAAAACGCATTGTTTTATGGTTCATTAATTGCGATGGCCGAAATAAAAACTTATCTAAATGATAATAGTGCTGCTGAATATTATTATCAACTTGCTGAAAAAGCTAAGGAAGAATATAATAAACTATTTTGGGATGAGGCCAAAGGCCGATATATTACCTCAGTTAATATAAAAGGTGAACGGATTGATTTTGGGATGACATTTGTAAACTTTTATGCGACCGCATTTGGTGTAGCAACAGAGGAGCGCGCAAAATTAATTTATGATTGGGTTGATGGAAAAAGAATTATTCCTACAGATACATCAACTGGTAAAGATATTTATGGTGCCTTTATCTATTCAGCTAGGACTAATACCGTAGATGTTTCTTCAACCGGAGCGCCATACTACTGGTGGGATCATGGTGGAGCATTACCTCCAGTTCCGGGAGCATTTGGCGGTTATGACCATCAAATGCAAAATGGTGGGACAATCTTTTATATCTCTTATTATGATTTAATGGGTAGAATAAAGGCTTATGGAGCAAATAATGCGTTTACGAGATTTAATACGATTATCGATGAGTTCCATATTGATGCCTTAAGAAGGAATTCTTATCGAACATTTACCCAAGCTGGAACTCAAGGCATTGGTGAATATCGTGAGGGTGTAATCGGTGAATTCCCAGAAAGTGGATTAGTACCATTAACATTTATAAGTGGATTTTTAGGAATTAATGTCAGTAGTGAAGGTCTTGAAATTAGTCCTAATTTACCTGATGATTTATCCTTTGCTGGGGTAAGAGAGTATAACTTTGGAAATCGAGTATATTCAATTCAAGTAGCAAAAGCGATTTCTACTCCTGTTGTGGAATATGATGGAAGTAAATATTTCGTTAAACTCCCAGCTGATAAAGACTATGTTATAACTCTTGATAATCGTCTTCTAGAAAAATAATTATAAGGAGTACAGAAATGCGTAAGATACATAAAAATATTCCCACTTTGTTTAAGCCTTATCCGTGGAAAATTGTCGAAACAGAATTTTCCGAAGCTAGTAATAAAAATAATGAAACAATATTTACCATTGCTAATGGGTACATGGGGGTAAGAGGTTTTTTTGAAGAAGGGTTTTATGGTGTAGCTGATAATACAGATACTACAACCTTGATTAATGGAATCTATGAGTATTTTGATTATCATCATATTTGGAGACGACCTGGTTTTCCAGGTAGATATCATTCAATTATTAATCAATGTAATCCATATGAAGTAAAAGTATACGTCGATGATGAATTAGTAAAAATGTCCTCAGATATTAAGAATTATCAGCGAACTTTAAATCTTAGAAATGGATGTCTTACACGAGAATTTGATTTTACCACAACTAGTAATAAAGCTGTAAGGATCGTTTATTCACGGTTTGCATCTCAAACAGATAAGCACGTGCTTATGGGAAAAGTAAGCGTAAAAGTTAATCAAAAAGCAGTAATAAAAATTGTTAGTAGTTTAAAAAAACCGCTTGGAACTAGTGATGCTAAAGCAGAACTAGCAAGCAGTAAAGACAAAATATTTTCCAGTTTTGAAAAAGCCCGTGATGAAAACACGCTACAGATTAATTATCAAACAATTAGAAGTAAATTTGCGATTTCATGCTCTGTAAACGAGACATTAAATCATCAAGCTAAAAGCTCATTTAATGATACAATAGATGAATTAAATACAATTTATGAGCTTACTGTAAACGAAAGTGATGAACTAGTCTATGAAAGAGCAATTGCCTATACCACTAATCGTGATTTTTCTGATTTCCAAGCCAAATCTTTAACCAAAGCTATCAAAGCTTCAAAAGATGGTTTTGATTCAGAACTTATGGAAACTGAAGCGATTTGGAATGAGTTTTGGGAACAAACTGATATTCAAATTGATGATGACCCCCTGATTCAACAAGGAATTCGTTTTTCGATGTTCCAAATATATCAGTCAACGGGAAAAGATGGTGTGACAAATATTGCCGCTAATGGTTTATCGGGAACTGCGTATAGTGGTCACACATTCTGGGATACAGAGATCTTTATGATGCCAATGTATATTTATACCAATCCTGAAATTGCGAAAAAACTCTTGTTGTACCGTTATCATATTTTACCAAAAGCAAAAGAAAGAGCCAAAGAAATGGGTGATAAAGGTGCCTTATTTAGTTGGAATTCGATCAATGGTGAAGAATGCGGTCACGTATTTGAAGCGGTAACAGCCCAATATCATATTAATAATGACATCTATTATGCGATATATAGGTATTATGAAGCAACAAATGATCTTGATTTTATTGTAAATTATGGGGCTGAGATTTTATTTGAAACTTCAAAATGTATGGCTCATAGAGGTAGCTTTATTCCGACAAAGGAAAATAAATTCTGTATTAATGTCGTTTGTGGTCCCGATGAATATAATCCAATTGTTGATAATAATATGTATACTAATTTATTGACACAAAAACAGTTATATTTCACATTAGAAATTGCGGAAATATTAAAAACCAATTATCCAGAAAAATATCAGGAACTAATCAATAAATGTGAAATTGATGCTAAAGAGCTTGATTTATGGAAGCGTGCGGCAGATAACATGTATATTCCGTATAGTGAAGAACTGGGAATGTATATGCAGGATGATAATTTTATTTATAAAGAACCAATTGATCTTGAAAGTATACCATTAAGCAAATTACCGCTTTTAACAAACCTTCACCCGCTAAATCTTTGGCGCTATCAAGTATGTAAACAAGCAGACATAGTTTTACTTATTTTCCTTTGTAGTGATTACTTTACAATGGAAGAAAAAAGCAAAATATTCGATTATTATGAACCAAAAACAATTCATGACAGTTCACTTTCAGCAAGTATTCACTCGATAGTTGCCTGTGATATCGGTTATCAACATGAGGCATATGAATACCTAAAACAAGCAGCACGAATGGATTTAGATAATGTTAATCGTAATACTTTCTTTGGTCTTCATGCAGCTTGTATGGGAGCAACATGGATGATGATGGTAAACGGTTATGGTGGCTTAAGAATTTATCAAAACAAACTTCATTTTAAACCTTATATACCAGAAAATTGGCAGAAATATCAATTTAAAATCAACTTTAAAGGATCCTTAATTGAAGTTATCGTCGACAGAGAAAAAACCACATATCAATTGCTTAAGGGTGAAAGTATTGAAATCGAGCACTATGAAAAAACAATATTTATTGATGGGGTGAAGACAATCAATCATGAGGTGAAAAATAATGATTAAAAAAGTTTCGCTATTGTTATTGTCAATTATTTCCTTATTGCTTGTTTTTGATAATCAACAGATAAAAGCAGAAACAGAAAACATCTATTCACAAGACTTTGTTAATATTGAGGAAGTAAAAAAAGACTTTGGAGCTTATTATCTCTATACTATGGGAGGACAAGCTGAAGAAAGCGAAATAGGTGTAGGTAAGACAAGTAGTAACAGATGGTATTTAGATAATGGTACAGTTAATCGGCAAGCTGTAGATGATGATATTCGTTCCAATTTAGATACAAACAGTATTGGGATTTTAACTTTAGAAAAACAAAAATATCTAAATTTTGAACTTACTGTCGATTACAAAAAAGGTTCAACAACAGATTATTGGCCTGTAATAGCAGTAAGACAATCAGAAGTAGGTAAATATTATTTAGAAGATGGAATGGGAATCTTCCTTCAAAAAGAAGGCTTTGTGACAATCTGGGGAACAGATGGTGTAGACGGACCTTATCAGTCTGATAGTATTCCTGGTTATACAGCTACCGCAAATGATTGGCATACATTAAAAATTGTCCTTGAAGGACTTGATTTAAAAATCTATGTTGATGATCTGAATACAGTTGCTTACCAAAGAATGTTACCAAACACGATATTTAAAACAGGTTATATTTCATTAGTATCTGTTAATAATGATTCTTCATTTCGAAATCTGAAAATAAAAGAATTACCAGTAGAAGCAATAGATAATAATGATAAACAAGAACCAATTGAAGAGGCTAATAGCGATGATGCACTTAGTGCAATCGCTACTTCTGTCGATAAAATCGATGAATTAAAAGACTTGCATCAAGGAAATGATAAAACAAGCACTGTTGATGTTAATAAAATCATCGTAGGAATTACAGGAACGCTTTCAATAATGGGGATTATCTTAATTCTGATAATTTTAATAAATAGAAAGTTTAAAGAAAGGAAAATTAACATCGATAAATAGGATGGAGGAGGTAAGGATGAAAATTAAAAAAGTATTAATCTTTATTGTAGTTTCATTAACAATGGTTTATTTTACTTTGAATTTAGATATTTCGAAGGCAAATGAACTTGAATTTCAACTATTGTTAGATGGACAAAGTATCTCTTATGAGGTTAAGAATGGAGCAATAATGTTTAGTGATAATGAAGACTATAAATTTGACAATGTTCCAGAAAACCTATTAGGTGCTAAATATGCACAAACTCCTTATAATGGAGCTGCATTAGAGGCAGTAAAAAATGGTTGGATATATGTTATTACCCCTATAAAAGGTAGTGAATCACAAAGAGAAGCACTTTTAAATGATGGATTTAAAGAAGAACAAATGACATTTATGGAAAACTTTATTCAAGCATATAATGTTAGACCTAATACCGGGATTGGGGAGCGTAAACCATCAGTTTATCCTCTAGGTATATTTTCCAAATATGTTATGGATGGAGCGAAAATAACTACAAATAGTTTATCAATTGTTTTAAGCTCGGAGGAACCATTAAATTTAACTGATGAGGTAAATCCTCAAGGTAATGAAACAGTTAAAATAATGAAAACAGGCGATTTGATTTGGCACGATTCTAGTGAAGTTTTTTCTGATCAAGTACTTAGTGTTTTTGAAGGAGTAAACTTTATTCAAGGTTCTAAAACTACTGGTATGAGTGCTAGAGCAGTTAAGAACGGTTATATGTATCTCCTTTCTACATCTGATGCTCATACTGGATATATTAAGTTACCTGTTACTCCATTTCCACTTTATGAAGGAAGCGATAATTACAATGTTTTTGGAAGGGTATTTTCGATTAATGATAATTTAACTGTTTCAGTAGCTAATACTGTGAGCTTTTTCTCCTATGATCAATTAATATTTGGAGAAAGTTTTGAAGTTAAAGCTAATTTAGCAGTTGCTAGTCTAAGAGATCCAAATGTTGAAGTTGCAAAAATGGAAATTGGAGCACAATTATGGAAAAATAGGATATACGCATTAAATAAAATTCCCGAATATCTTCAAGGGCTTCATTATATCCTCCATTCAATTGATACTAATAACGCTAGTAATTCATATCAATTAGATATAAAAGAAAGTGGATATGTTTATGCATTAGCTAATCCAAATGGTGGGATTAGATTAGAGGATCAAGGGTTTGTAAAAAAGGATTTAATGAAAATTATTAGAATGTACCCTGATCAAATTGAAGAAACGAATGTTTATGAAAAATATTTAAATGTTGGAGAGACAGTTGAAGTAGATGCTAAATGGATGATCCCATTCTTCGCAAATAAACTAGAATTAGGAAATGATTTGGCGAAAATTTCATCACTGTCAGCACCGCATGCGATAAAACTAGAGCCTCGGGTCAGAATCTTCTCAGATAGGCATTACTTTGCTAGTGATATTCCCGATGCTTTAGTTGGAAAAAGCATATTACAAACCAAATATTCAAGTGGTGGAAGCTATAAAGTGGAGACAGATGGTGTTGTTTACATGCTCACTCAAAAGGGAAGTCCAGCTGCACAATCACTAGAACTATCAGGATTTACATTAATGAATTTTCCGTCATTTAGATTGGTAATTCAAAACCCTAGTGATATGAACAATGTGGTTGTATATGGCAAATATCTAACAGCTGGTACTACAGTCTCATATACACGATGGACGGTTCCAGTATTTGAAACACTATCTGATGAAGCTTATTATGTTGAACCAGCTCAAACCCCAGCATCTATCACAAATTTACTTGTTAATCCAGATGGACAATACGACACACAGTTAAGACATTTTCAAGGTTGCGCAACAATCGAGATAACTCCTGGTGGAAGAATTTACTATGGCTTATTTACTGGGGGAACAAGAGAACCTGATCCAGATAACTATGGAATCGTTCTTGTAAGCGATGATGATGGAGAATCAGTAATCGATCCTTACTTAGTTATTAGACATGAAGATGTTCGTGTGGAAGATACACAACTATGGATGGATCCTCAAGGTAGATTATGGATATTTTGGGCACAATCAGGAGTTATGGAAACAAAAGAGCTTGGAGATGTATGGAGCAATTTTGACCATTCTTTAGGTGTTTGGGCAGTTGTAATTGATAATCCTGATGCACCACTAGAAGAACTCACATGGAGTGAACCAGTTCATATATCTGATGGACTTATGAGAAATAAACCTACTGTTCTTGAAGATGGAACATGGTTACTAAGTATCTATGACATGATTGATAGTAACCGTGCTAGTGTTTATGCTTCAGAAGATGAAGGTAATTCATGGGAACTTCGGGGAACTGTTTATGCCCAAGGATCTACCTCAGAAAATTTAGGTAATAGTGTTTTTGATGAGCATATGATTGTGGAAAAAAATGATGGTAGCTTATGGATGTTAATGAGAGCTGATTATGGAATCAGTGAAAGTTATTCTTATGATGGTGGCTATACATGGTCTAGTGCAGTTGATTCAGGTTTACCAGGTGGTAATTCACGTTTCTATTTTGCACGATTAGAATCGGGTAATTTATTATTGGTTACTCACGATAATCCTACTGGAGCTGTAACTAGGTCTCATTTAACCGCATTATTATCGACAAATGACGGGAAAACCTGGGATCATAAATTATTATTAGATGAAGCAAATGAAATATCATATCCAGATGCTGTTCAAATTGCGAACGGTGATATCTGGGTAGTGTATGATAGAGGCCGTACATCTCATAAAGAACTACTTCAGACGATATTTACTGAACAAGATATAATAGACGGTGCATTTAATTCAGAAAATAGTACACAAAAAGAAATCATTAGTAAAGTTTATGATCCAGTGGAAATCGATTCAATTAGTATTTCTGATGGTGAGAGCCCAACTTATATTAATGCAAATTTAAAAGGACGTAAGTTTATCTCACTTACTGGTGTTGATGTTCCAATATCAGAGGCCGATTATCAATATCAAAACAACACTATATTAATAAAGGCAGATTATATAAAACAATTAGAACCTGGTACATATCAGTATGTCTTAGTAGTTGATATGGAGCCATATGATATAGAAGAATATATTATTAATCTTAAAGTAGAAAATATTGAAGAAGAAGGTAGTATTATAGACTTTGATTTAGATGATGAAGCTAAATTTAAATACGTGCCTGCTCCAGGTTATTTAGCAAGTGACGTCTTTAAGTATGTAACAGATGGAGGAAAAGCAGTATTAAAATTAAATAGTGATGGTACCAATTGGCCAATTCATAGTGCTTATCTAAACAATGCGATTTATCGTGATGTGATTGTAGAAGCTCGTATGAAACGTTTAGACAGTCAATCTGGATTCCCACTACTATTTGTCCGTCGCACTAATACTGATGGAAATCATGAGCAAACTGGCGGGGGATTCTCAGTAGGAATTCAAAATAATGGCCAATTAACAGTGTATGCAAAAGATAGTTCATATCCAGTTATTGAGTATCAACTCCCTAATGATATATATCAAGATGGAGAATACTACACTATTAAAGTTAGAGCAGAAGGTAACCGCTATGCTATCTATGTAAATGATCATTATATTCAAACATATGTTGATACAAATAGAATAATTTCTGATTTTGGCTATATTGGTGTTGTTAGTAGTAATGCTGATGCTTATGTCGATTCACTAAGTATTCAAGTAATTGCTGAAGCAGATAAATATTTGCATGAAACTACAATTGAATATACATTTGATAGTGAAAGTGAATTAAATGACTTCACATCATATTTTACAGCTAATGGACTAGATGCCATAAAGGACAGCGCTATATCAAATCATTGGCTAATAAAAAATGGAGTATTACAGCGAGTAAACGACATTAATTTAGCCGGTGGAACGACTACTAATTATGCTTCACTGCTTTTCAAAGAGTATTATTTAAATAATTACGAACTAAGTGTGGACTATAAAAGAGGTAGTGATACATCAGGTTGGGCAGGTCTTGCTTCTAAATTACGATCATTTGGTAATGCCGGTAATAATAGTGGAATGTTATCATTTGTTCAAAAAGAAGGTATCGTTACAAACTGGGGAAGGGCCGGAATTGGTGGTCCAACAGCTTCTGAACGGATAAATGGTTATGATGATTCATCATGGCATAATTTAAAAGTCATAGTCGTAAACGAGACAGCTAAAGTTTTGCTTGATGGTAAATTGTATTTAACGATTGAGTTTACCGATGGAAATCAACTTCTGGCAGGTTTCTTAGGGTTACAATCAACAAATAATAATTCAGCATATGATAACCTAGTTTTAACAGCACTAGATGCAAACGGGAATCCTACAGCATTAAAAGCAAGAGAAGATCAACGTAAAATAGCTATAATTGGTGATAGTATCTCATTTGGAGCAGAGTTAACTGATGAAGCTGGAAATTACTCGTTAGCGGATAATTATGCCAATCGTTTACAAACAATTTTAGGTGAAGAATTCTTCATTAAGAATTTTGGTGTTAGTGGAAGAACATTGTTATCAACTGGTGATACTCCCTTTATTAATGATCCAGAATATATTGTTAGTCAGAATTTTAAGCCTGATGTAGTAATGATAATGTTAGGAACAAATGACTCAAAAAGTATTAATTGGCTAGGTGATAGTGTAGCTACATTATATAAAGCAGATTATATTGCCTTAATTAATTCATATAAAACCATTAATCCCGATGTGAAAGTAATCTTGATGACATCACCGACAACATACCATGAAATAGTACCAGATCATATTGTGTCAGGAATAATTGTTCCACTTCAAAGAGAAATAGCTACTGAGACGGGTAGTACATTAGTAGATATCAATCTAATAACAAAAAACAAAGTTGAACTATTCCCAGACTTAATACATCCTAATAAGGAAGGACATAATTTAATTGCTGAAGATGTTTCAAACTATGTAATAAGTGAGTTTATTAATAATTTTGAAATAACTAATCCTGATATTATTTTTAAAGTAAATGAGAAGGGCTCCATCAACTTAGATCTTGATTTAGACATAAGCCTTTTACCTGAACTAGTATGGAGTTCATCAAATAGTGATATAGTTACTGTTGATAAATATGGTATTATTACCGCAAAATCGGTTGGAACAGCAACAATTACTGTAACTGCTGGTAATAAAACACAATCTGCTTTAATAACTATAAATAAGGACACTCCTGTTGTTGAAGCTGTTGTTTCTCAAGATGATCAACTTATTGTAGGTGACTTCTTACCAAATCTTGATGCAAATACAAGTGTTCCAGGAACTATAGAATTAGATAGTGGTCAAAGCTTAATCGTTGGTACAAATTCTTATACATGGACATTTACACCTGAAGATTTAACTAATTATGAGATTGTGACTGGTACAATAGAATTAACGGTAAATAAAATAACAACAGAAATTCATGTAGAGGTAACAAATAAAGAATATGATGGCAAGGAGCCAGTCATAAATATTTCTACCAACGCAAAAAATTACACAATAGAATACTATGAAGGAAATACATTATTAGAAAGCGCTCCAATTAACGCTGGATCTTATAAGGTAGTCATAACTGTAGCTGAAAGTGATAACTTTACGCAAGCATCGATTAGTAAGAATTTCACAATTTCTAAGGTAGTTCCAAAAATCGATAATCTGAAGTATATTGGTAATCCATTATATACAAGTAGTGACCTTCCCGTAGGAGAGGACTTTAGTTTTGATACAACTGCTGGTGAATTTATTCTTAATGAAGGACAAGTATTAGTAATTGGAGAAGTTGAATATACATGGACATTTATTCCAAGCGATCAAAAAAACTATGAAACAATTACCGGAAAAATTAAATTAACCGTCAAAGAAGTGGTTTTAGAAAGTATTACTGTTACGCCACCTACAAAAGTGGTATATCAAAAAGGTGATATGTTTGATAAGAAGGGCATGATTGTTTATGGAAATTATAATGATGGAAGTACTGTTGTAATAACTGATTACAAAGTCGATAAAGCTAAACTCGGTGTTAAAGATGACATTGTAACTGTAAGCTATGGAGGATTTACTAAAGAAATTGAAATTACTGTTGAAGCTAAAGGACTATCTACAGGTATGAAAATTACAATAAGTGCAATTATTGTTGCTTTAGCGGGTAGTAGTATAGGTCTAGGAATCTGGATGAAAAAACGAAATTAAAATGATCATAGTATATTTAGGAGAGGAGAAAATTTTATGAAGAAAAAATTTACGATTGTACTTAGCTTCATGATGATTTTATTTGTTAGTTTCCTAATAAGTGATGTAAATGCTAGTAAGGTAATGGAAGATTATCAAACAACTAATATTGCACCACTTGCAGAAATTAATGTGACAACTCTAGATGGAAGTGAAGCATACTTTGTGAGAAATGATGCTAATAATGACCATACTGGAACAGAAGCTGATCTGATAAATGGTATCGCTTCTTCCTGGGATGGTGTGGAAATTGAAGATAGTGAAGGTAATAGAGTAATTGGTTGGGTAACGCTAGATTTTAAATCTGATTACTTAATCAATCAGGTTTTACTATCAATGTGGCATGATTGGGGTGGAAGTGATGTTGTAGTACAACTTTCAATCTCAGAAGATTTTACTACTGGTGTAACAACAATATATAATAATGACTTTGATAATAGTTTAGAACTAGGTACATCTTTTAATGCAGATAATAATGTCTTTATGGGAGAAATTCTGGATAATTCAGGTAATTATGGTAACTCTACTGAGCAAAATGGCAACATCTGGACATTTCAACCTGTATTAGCTAGGTATATGAGAGTAACAGCAAATATTTATGGTGATGCTGAATTAAAAAATAAAACGATCCTATCTGAAATTCAAGCTTTTGGATTAGAATATGATCAATCACCAGAAAAACCTAATCGTGTAGCTCCAGTATTAGCAAATAAATTAAGCGGTGATTATACAAATAATTTTACCCTTGAATTAGTAAGTGTTTACGATGATGCGGATATTTATTACACAACTGATGGAACATATCCGACAAGTTCAGGAAACTTATACACTGAACCAATAAATACAGCTGATTTTGGTAAGAGCTTATTATTACGGGCAATTGTCATCACCAATGATGTTTCTAGTTTACCAATTGATTTAACTTATAATTTTGTCACTGAAACTAGTATTTCAGTAGTTGGTCTTGATGAAAGTATCTTAAGTACCGAAAAACATGAAGCTAATAGTGCTAATGATGGTAGCATTTCAGCAATTATTGATAGTGACTATTCATCATGGGGTGCTGTGCGTTTAATCGATGATAGTAGTAATCAAGTACCAGGATGGATTTATATCGATCTAGGGTCAGTATATGATGTTAACCAAATTAATGTTTCATTTTGGCATGATTGGTCTTTTAAAGATGTAGTAATTCAACTATCAACAGCAGTTGATTTTTCAGAAAATGTCACAACCGTATTTAGTAATGATAGTGATAATAGTTTAGGCTTAGATATCGAACCTACTAGCATGGATAGTAATATTAATCATAACGAAGAGTATTTAAGTAATCATGGTGAGATTGGTTCTGGAACAGATGCAAACGGAAATATTTGGCGTTTTGAAACAACTCCTGCAAGATATGTTCGCGTAATCGGTATTGTATCTGATAGTAATCCTGAATATTCAGTATATACTGAAATAGAAGTTATAAAAGAAGAAATTGTTGTTGAAGTTGAAAATGCGCTTGTTAAAGTTCAGGAACTTGATGAAAAAGTAAGAGTTGATTTAGGTACAACAATCGATACAGTGCTTAATAATTTACCAACTTTATTAACGGTGACTGATTCACAAAATAACACAGAAACATTAACAGGGAGCTGGACATCTAACTCATATGATGCGAATACTGTCGGTGATTATCAGTTTACTTTTGTTGCTGATGATTTAGGAAGTTTCGTTGATCCATATAATTTATTAACAACTGTTATTTCAGTACAAAAAATCGAAACGGAAATAACAATCACACCACTTGATAAAGTGTATGATGGAAAAGCAGCAAGTTTACAAGTAACCACAAATGCGGATGATTATGTAGTGGAATATTATCAAGGTGATACCTTACTAGATAATGCACCAATTAATGCAGGTGATTATAAGGTTGTTATTATCGTTAAAGATAATGCAAAATTCACTACAAAGGAAGTAGCAGCAAACTTTACGGTTGCTAAAGCTACACCAACTCTTGAAGATTTAACTTATATTGGCGAAGAACTGTTTACAAGTAGTAGTTTACCACTAGCAGAAGCATTTAGTTTCAATACTATTGATGGTAAATTTGAACTAAATACAGAACAAGACTTAGAAGCAGGTACAAATGCTTATAACTGGACCTTTACACCTACTGATACAGTTAATTATGAAATAATTACTGGAACAGTAGATCTTACAGTTACAGAAGTTGGGGTTGAAAATATTACCGTAACTCCGCCAACAAAAACAGAATACCTTGAAGGTGAAAAATTTGATACTACAGGAATGGTAGTAACCGCTCATTATAATGATGGAACAAGTAAAGAAGTTACTGATTATACTGTCAACAAGACTAAATTAGACAAAGATGATAAAGTAGTTACAGTAACTTACAATGGAGTATCGCTAGATGTTGAAATTAGTGTAACCGCAAACAATAATTCAACAGTAATTATTATTATTGTTGCAGCAGTTGCAGTATTAGCTATAGGATTTGTCGGAACAAAATTATTCTTAAAAAGAAGATAATAGTTTATATTCAAGTACAAAAGAATAGAGACATCTTTTGCGGGAAGCTCTATTCTTTTCCTTTTCTTAAATTAAATTACTAAAGAATATCATAAAAAGGATAACCTTTAAATAATTTGACGGAATAATCATCAAAAACTTAATGGTAGTCCTTTATTTATTTTGAATAGATAATAAGATATTACAATCATTTACTATGCTAATCAACATCTGCGTAAGCCTTTTAACCTTCCTCTTTATACTCGCTACATTTACGTGTACTATTGCTTTGATGTCTACGGGCTTTGTTTTGTTTGGCAAACTTACCCATAGTACCCGCCTCATATGTAGTTTTTGTCCATCGAGTCAAGATTTTGCCTAATGCTTCCTTCAGATTCAACCTCACGATTGACACCCTTGCCTTCGGCTAACACTTTGTTTGACATCTTCCCGTGTAGTGGACTTTCACCACCAAGGCCCTGCACACCAAAAAAGCCCACCACAATTGAATTGTGATGAGCATTTATTGGTCTATATTCTATTAGCATATTATTTTTGATTAATGTCTCCAATTTGAATATCAAATGTCTGCAATTTATCAGCAACATGTTCACTAACTTGTTCACTTGCTTTTAGAACTAGATAAGTGATTGTATTCTAAGAGCAAACATTTATTAATAATAGTCGTTCCTGTACCTTATTCATTAATCAAATCTAAACGTTCATTTATTTCTTCAAATACTTGAACAGCAATATCAAAATCCTGTTGTTCATTCGTGTAAAGTAAACTTTGATGTAATGATTCATATCTTTTTCTTATATCTTTATTAAATGTGTCTTTCCATGTCAAAAAATCATAAGGTGTTTCAGAATTATACACTTCTAAAACATTCCTCTTTTCTAAATAAATTGAATCCGTTTCTTTTGTTAATTTGACTATTTGTTTCAGTTCACGTTTATTTTCTAAGAATTCTTTTATCTCTGACATTTGGTACAACTTTACCACATCATAAATATGTCTCACCTTATCAGTTAACGATCCACAAATTGCGTGTCGTTTTACAGAAAATAGTTTATCTATGAAGGTCCTTTCAATATTTAAAACATTTAGTTCAACATCCGTTAATCGATACTCTTGAATTGCTTCATGTTCGTTTAGAAATAACAGGTATTCATGTATATAACTCTTAAGGGTTTTTTTACTAAATGGATGTGGTCTAACACTTGATCCTATTTCCAACTTTATTTTTTCTTCATTTTTACAGTCATCATTAAACCACACGAATGTACTCTTATTTCTATTATTACGTTCTTCTCTTATAATTTCTGATTTTGTGTTATTAATTAAGCAATTCTCAATCGATTTTAGAATTATGCTAATTTGTTTGTCTGTCATTCCTTCTTTAGGAATATAAGTTAAATCAATGTCTTCTGAAAAGCGCTCAATCGACCCAGGGTAACATTTACTTAAAGAAGTTCCCCCCTTAAATACGACTTCATTTACATATTCACTATTGGATAGATTATTTAGTACCATTGTTATAAAATAATCCTTTTGTACAGCTTCTATAGGAATTTGAATATGTTCACTCGTTAAACGTACTAATTCTTCAAATTCTTTTTTTTTATGATGTAGTATCATATAACTCCTCCATATTTATAACTTTATATTTTGATGTCCCTTTTAAATATTTATTTAAAGAATGAGTAATTTCATAAAAATCTAAAACGTTCCTTAAAGAAGCTATTGTACTTTTTTTATAATTCATAGAGTTTAAAATTTTTTCAATTACTTTGTCATCATAATTTAAAAAAACTACTGCTTCTAAATAACCTTTTAGATTATTTCGATTTAAGTCTTCAATATTCATATATTCTTGTAAAATTTCCAAGAGTTCAATCATTTTTATTGTTTTATGATCAAGTTGTAAATTTAATTTATGTATTTTCACATTTTTTATTGTTTTATAATTTTGATTGATCACCCTAGAATAGATTTCTACATTCTTTGCGATTTGTGTCGTTATTCCATACTTATTAAATAATCGATAACCAATAATAACACCTTGATATTCTCCTAAATAATAATCTAATATATCCTTTTCATTAGCCAAAGTTACTCCAAATCGACCTTGCTTTGGCTTGCAGTAGATACCTTTTGATATTCTTTGAAGCACACCTTTTTCAGTCATTCTTGAAATTGTTTTATAGAACGTAGTCTCTGGTATATCATTAAAATTATTAGAATAATACGCTTGGGCATCAATAATCTTTAATTCTGGATAGGCTTTAATGCTGTTTTCTATACTCTCTGTATATCGCATTTATATTCACCACCTTCTTTATTATAATATGATTACTAAATGCAAATGTCAAGTTTTTATCAATTTAACTTGACATTTTGTATAGAACTGGTTTAAGTTTATTAAATCATTGATTGTGGTTTTTTCATGATTAATTTTAGTTATAAAAAAAAACGAGCCGTCGCAACAGCCCGTTTCAGATGGGTTCCGAAGAACTACCACCGCAATTCTATATATATTATATTTGATTATTCTTAAATAATGTAAATAGTAACTAAATGTTTTAACTTAAATTCATCTACTTTTTTAAGTTTCTCAGTAAATTCCTCATACTCTCTCACATATTTCTTCACTGTATTTTTTGAACAATTTAATTCCCTAGCTATTTGTCTTATGGGAATTTCTCTAAAATAACTTAATATGATTTCTCTTTTCTTTTCCAAAGTTAGCACCTCTATTGCCTCCGATACAACTATTTATGTATTGAAGTATATATTAGTATGGGTCAAAATTCAACGCTTTTAGGGGGTCAATATTAAAGTATCATACACAAATGTAAAACCCGATATACTACAATTTTTGTTACGTA
>CALFRW010000161.1 GCA_937919135.1 uncultured Haloplasmataceae bacterium | reverse complement strand
AATATTATGGGAATATTATAAATAAAGGAGTGAAGTCAATGGAAAAAGATAAATTTAAATCAGTACCAAAAAAAGAAAATCGTGATAAGTCAACCAACAGTATTATAAGCCAAGTAGCAAGTGATATGGCAATTAATGAACAAAGTCAAGAGCTAGGAATATTTAGTGGTCAATTAGGAGGTGTGATTGTTAAAGATTTAATTGAGGAAGGAGAAAAGAAATTAATGGAAGAAGATGGTAATAAATAAAAAACTATTAAATATATAAAGAGTTATGGCAAAAAAAAGTAATCGAATTTATTTATAGAATTTAGAAAAAGGTCAAAAATATAAATGTCATCAATAGTACTCAATTAGGAGGATTATAAATGAATAATAATAACCGAAACTCTAACGATAAAAGAAGAAATCGTAATGAGAATGTTGAGTTTGGTAGCATGGGCTCAGGAATGTCACAAGAGGCAAAGGCTTCTAGCCAAGCTGCAGCTCAAAAAAATAAAAATCAAAATGTCCAAAACCAAGGTCAAGGTAGTAGTTCTCAACAACAATATATGAACGAATTTGGTCAATCATTTGCGCAAAAGGGCTATAATGCTTATTCCCAAGACGCAAAATCACGGACTGACGCTGCAAAGCAACAATATAAAAACGCATCTACATTAAATGCTCAAAATCAAGCAGAATTTGCTCAAGGAACGGGAAATATGGGGCAAAATGCTATGAGTCAAGAAGCTAAGTTAAACTCACAACAAGCCGCAAAACAATACAAACAAAAAAATAAAAACCTACCTAACCAAGGTGGAAATTAACAAATAAAAATCATTATTGATGACCCAATCTGTCAGCTTATGCTGACAGATTTTTGGTTAATACTGTATAAATGAAAGTAAATTACATATTATAAATTTGATATTTATAATGGAGGAATATGATGAAAACAAAAATTGGTATTCCTAGAGCGCTTTTTTATTATGAGTTTGCTAGTTTATGGGTTAACTTTTTTAGTGAATTAGGATTAGAAGTAATTATTTCACCTAAAACTAATAAAAAGATCATAAATGATGGAACTATAGCTGCTGTTGATGATGCATGTATACCAGTCAAAATCTACCATGGACATGTAATAAATTTGCGGAATAAGGTTGATTATTTATTTATTCCACGCATAATGGGAATAACAAAAAAAGAATATATTTGCCCCAAGTTTTGTGGATTACCAGAAATGATAAAGTATTCGGTAAAAGATTTACCAAAGCTTATTAATACGAAAATTGATTTAATGAAAAAAGATAATTTACTCAATCAAATGTTGGAAGTAGGGTATATTTTTATTAATGATAAGAAAAGAATTGTTGAAGCATATCATAAAGCTAAAGCAATCTATGATTATGAAAAGTCAAAGCTAAAGTTACCATTAGTTAACAATACAAATAATGTGGTAATAATGGGACACCCCTATATATTATCCGATGATTATTTGAACATGAATATAAAAGCAAAACTAAAAAAGGCGGGATTGAATTATTTACTTCCAGAGATGTTTGATGATGATATATTGACTAAATATGCAAAGCAATATAATGGAAAAGTATTTTGGTATTTCTTTCATCAAATGATTGGAACCTGTTTTTATTTATTGGAACAAAAACTCGTTGAGGGAATAATTTATTTATCATCTTTTGGGTGTGGTATTGATTCAGTAGTAGCTGAAACCGTGGAAAGAAATATTAGAAGGAATTGCGATATACCTTTTATGTTACTTACGATTGATGAACATAGTGGTGAAGGAGGATTTAATACGAGATTAGAGGCATTTATTGATATGTTAAAATGGAGGAAGCAAAATGAAAATTACATTTCCCCATATGGGAACTACTTATATACCCGTTAAAATGATGTTAGATGAATTGAATATTGAGGCAATATTGCCCCCTAATAGTAATAAAAGAACATTAGAAATAGGGACGAAGATTTCACCAGAAGCTATTTGTGTGCCTTTTAAAATAATTACTGGCAATATAATTGAAGGTATTGAACTAGGTGCTAATACTGTATTTATGTTAACCGGTTGCGGTCCTTGTCGTTTTGGAATTTTTTCATGTTTACAAGAAGAGATTTTAAAGGATATTGGCTACCCCGTAGAATTTATTACTGCTGATCGTTTTAGTAATTATGAAGGACTAAAAGAATTTATTGATAGATTAAAGGAAGTATCTGAAAGTAATAGTACGATAAAAATAATTAACACAATTAGAAAAGGGTATAAGATGCTTCATGAGGTAGATGAATTAGCGGAATTAACTAATAAAATTCGTCCCCGAGAAGTAAGGAAAGGCGAAGTTGATAAGAAGTGGTTTAATTTTGAAAATGAAATCAGAAAAACATATGGTTACAAAGCAATGATGAATATTATTAATAAATATAGGTATGAGTTTAATAATATTGAAATTGATCAAGATAAAGATTGTTTAAAGATTGGTTTAGTAGGAGAAATCTACACGATATTAGAAAGTTATATTAATCTTTATATCGAGCGCAAACTAGGGAATATGGGGATTGAAGTTGTAAGGATGGCATCAGCTAGCGAATTTGTTAAGGAACAATTAGATTTTATTCCCTTTTTAAAATCTGATAAGAAAAAAATTTATCGTGCTGCAGCACGTTACTTAGATATTCCAATTGGTGGACATGCAATCCATACAATCGGTAATATTATAAGGGGGACTAATGAAGGTTTTGATGGCTTTATTCATCTATTACCTTTTACATGCATGCCAGAAATAGTAGCTGGAAGTATTTTGCCTACTATTGAAAAAGAACAAAATATTCCGATTTTAAGTTTGGTGTTAGATGAAATGACTGGTGAAACTGGTTATATGACGCGAATTGAAGCTTTTATTGATGTGGTTCAAAAAAGGAGGGAAATAAAAAATGAAGGAAAGCGTTTATATTGGAATTGATGTTGGCTCCGTAAGTACTAATATCGTTTTAGTAAATGAAAATCAGGAAATATTAAAAAAAATGTATTTACGGACAATGGGTAACCCAATTAATGTTTTACAAGTAGGTTTGTGTCAATTACGGGATGAATACAACGACAAAATAAACGTTTTAGGAGTGGGATCAACAGGAAGTGGAAGACAACTAGCAAATTTTATCGTTGGTGCTGATATTGTCAAGAACGAAATAACGGCTCATGCTGTAGCCAGTTCGACATATGTTCCTGATGTAAGAACAATTTTAGAAATCGGTGGACAAGACTCAAAAATTATTATCTTAAGAAATCAAACCGTTTGTGACTTTGCGATGAATACTGTATGTGCAGCTGGAACAGGTTCTTTTATTGATCGCCAAGCAGCAAGGCTAAATATTCCAATCGAAGATTTTGGTGATTATGCACTTAAATCTGATAATCCTGTTAGGATTGCTGGCAGATGTGCAGTTTTTGCAGAAAGTGATATGATTCATAAACAACAATTAGGATATAGTAAGGAAGATATTATAAACGGTTTATGTGAAGCTTTAGTAAGAAACTACTTAAATAATATCGGTAAAGGTAAAGAAATATTACCCCCAATAGTTTTTCAGGGTGGTGTAGCAGCTAATAAAGGAATAAAAAAAGCTTTTGAAAAAGCTTTAGGTCATGAAGTTTATGTTCCTGAACACTATAATGTAATGGGAGCATTAGGGGCTGCACTATTAGCTCAAAAAGCAGTGCAAAAGGCTAAAAGAACTAACTTTCTCGGTTTAAATATTGTTGATATTAATTTTCAAGTGAAGGGCTTTGAATGTCCTAATTGTCCTAATGCTTGTGAAGTTGTTGGTATATATAAAGATGATAACTTAGCAGCAAGATGGGGAGATAAATGTGGAAGGTGGGCTGATATATCAATAGAAAGTCCAAGTTAGAAAAAAGTTTTCTGAATAAAGAAAACTTTTTCTTTTAGTATAAGTTGAATTAATTCACTAATTACACTATAATATAATATATAATTAGGGTTGTTTAGGAGTATGAATATGTCTCTTGAGTATCAGTTTAAAAAAATTTTTAAGCATGAAATAATTAACTTAATCATATTAATATCTTTAATCGGATTATTAATACCTTTTATATTACATTTTATTAAAACAGACGAAACAGTTAATAAAATAGTAAGTATGATAGTTATTATTATAATTATTACTTGTTTAGTAATTATTTTAGTGTTAAAATCTATTATCATTTATAATATTAAATGGTCAAGTAAGCATTATTTAGAGGACTCAGAAAAGGTTTACCAGTTTTTAAAAAAACGCAGGGCAACATTAATTAGTTTACGAGGTCATATTAGTAATTATGAATTATATAATAATGCATTAAAAGCTATGGAAAATATTATTAGTGATATAAATAACTAATAATATTTT
>CALFRW010000160.1 GCA_937919135.1 uncultured Haloplasmataceae bacterium | reverse complement strand
ATTATATTTTAATACTTGTACTAAAGTATACGATTTATTTATTAAACATATTAACCATTTCTAAATAAACTTCATTAGTTGGGTCATCATCAAACAAATATTGCGCATATGCTTTTGCAGTTCTTCCCTCGTTATCTTTAATTGTTAGATCAATTATTTTATTTTGTAGTAATTTGTCAAGAACAGTAATATTCGCATATTCGACAGCTAAATGCATAAGCGTTTGGTTATCGTCATTAACGGCATTAACATTAATATTTGGTAATGCGAGGAGATAATTTAGAATTTCATTACTAGATCTTAAACTTTGAACAAAATTCATTAAACAATTATAGCCATCATTATTAAAATAATTGATATCTGCATTTTTCTCTACTAAGGCGGTAATTACATTTAAATTGTCATAATTCTTCCCACAAGCATAGGTGAGTGCAGTTTCACCATTATATACTTCATCAACATCATCAAGAAGATTAATAATTTCTAAGGCTATCGCTTGATTATTTTTTTCTATCGCATTAATAAGTAAGGAGTAGCCAAAAGAATCGGATCCATTTAATTCTTGACTAATTTGTTGAAGTAATGTTTCAATAATATTATCATATAAAGGATTATTTTCATAACTAGATAAAATACTAGTTATCGTATCGATATGATTATTATCCACCTTTTTTAAATTAAAGCCATTTGTGATTAATTTTTGTGCATACTCGATATCATTGCCTTTTATTAAATGTTCTAATAAAGTTTTTCCATCAGTTAAAGCAAAACTTAAGTCTTCTCCTTCATCAATATATTTACGATATGTATCGGAATTTTTATTAATTACTGCTTGGTATATTTCATCAATAAGTTCATTCTCTGAGGGATTTTCACTAGTATTAATGTTCCCAGTTGAACTAATATTTGATTTTGTTAGTAGAATAATAATCAAACTAGCACTGCCTAAAAAGATAAGCAGTAATATCACAAATACGATTATTTTATTATTTCTATCCAAAATATCACCAACTTAATATATATAGATATAATTTAATTATATATAAAAAATAGACAATTTACAATAAATATTAAGTGTAAATTGTCTTTTTCTTTACAAATGTGCTAAAACTCCTTGCTTTTTAAAAGTTTTTTCTTTAAAATTTCTGATTTCTTCTAAATATGGAGCTTGAATATTTTTATCATCAATTTTAACATATGGTGTTTCCAGAATTTTCGGAATTAAAAGTAAATTAGGATGATGAACAATATAATTTAACGCAGTGAAACCAATATGGCCAAAACCAATATTAGCGTGACGATCCTTTCTTGCTCCTTGAGGGTTCTTACTATCATTGACGTGAACTACTGATATTTTATTTTTACCGATGATCTTGTCAAAATTTAAAAGTACTTGATCAAAATCATTTTTAACATCATAACCATAATCATGAGTGTGACAAGTATCAAAACAAACACTAACTCTTTCATTATGTGTTACTCCTGCGATAATTGTGGCTAACTCCGCAAAGGTTTTTCCGATTTCTGTACCTTTACCTGCCATCGTTTCTAAAGCGATTTTAACGTCTAAATTAGCAGTATTACCTATTACCTCATTAAGCCCTGCAATTATCCTTTTAAGCGCTTCATCTTCACCACTACCAACATGTGCTCCAGGATGTAAAACAATCTGCTTAGCGCCTAGAGCACTAGTTCGAATCACTTCTTGAGTTAGAAAATCACGCGCAAATTGTTGTTTTTCTGGAGCCGGATTAGCAAGATTCATAATATAGGGTGCATGAACAACGATATTACCTAATAAGATATTATTGATATTTAGTAAATCATGCGCCTCTTTAACTTTCATCATTTCGATAGCTTTTCTTCTTGTATTCTGTGGTGCACCAGTATATACCATTAAAGCATTTGCTTCATACATCAATGCTTCTTTAACACTTCCTAAAAACATTTCTTTACCACTCATATTAACATGTGAACCTATTATAGTCATATTCTCCTCCCAACGCATTTTAACGTTTATTCTTTCTACCTTTTTCTAATTTTGCCTTATACTTTTTCTTATAATTTGGTTTTACTTTTATATTTTTGGGCATCTTCGCGATATTCTTAGTTGACATTTGGTCAACAAATTTTTTTCTGCGATTTCTTTCCCTTGTTGGTACAAGCGCCTTTTTTCGAATTTCAACATTGTTAAAAATTATTTTTTTGGCCTCTAATTTATTCAAATACCGATCATCATTAAAATCGTAAAAAGAATATACTTCACCAGTTAAATTATTTCGCGAACTCCTCCCACTCCGGTGGATATAAAACTCCTCATTTTCTGGCAACGAATAATTTATGATATGTGATATTCCTTCAATATCGATACCTCTAGCAGCAATATCTGTTGCGACAATATAAGTATACCTTAAATCACGGATACTGCGCATCATTCTTGCTCTTTCTCTAGCAGGTAAATCACCATGAATTTTACCAACCTTATAATTATTGTTTTGTAAGAATTCAGCTACCTCACTTACTTCAATCTTTGTATTACAAAAAATAATCGCTAAATAGGGATTAATTAGCTCCATTAAATTTAATAACAATTTGTTCTTGTCTTTACCTTTTGTTTTGATTAAATAGTGGGTCAAATTCTTAGGGGTTGGATGATTATTTGCTAAATTAACATAAAGTGGTTTCGCTAAATATTTGTTTAAAAATGGTTTTAATCCTTCAGGAATCGTTGCTGAAAAAACAGCAATATTTAAATCTTTAGGCATTAGACCAGCAATATTATCTACTTCTTTAAGAAACCCGGCATCTAAAGTCATGTCAGCTTCATCAATGACAAAAAACTGGGTTTGGTAAATTAATAATTTTCTTTCCTTAATACTATAATCCCATATTCTTCCTGGTGTACCGATTACAATATCAGGTTGGTTGTTATTAAGCCAGGCTAATTCTTTTTCACGATCTGCTCCACCAACAAATAATCTAATTTTATATGGTTCATTTTCTTTATGCTTTGCAATTTCTTGGGCCATATCATAGATTTGTTTTGCTAGTTCTCTCGTTGGCGAGGTAATTACTACTTGGACTTTTCCTAGAGGTTCTACAAGTTGGAAAATTGGTAATAAAAATGCATGTGTTTTTCCTGAACCTGTTTCAGATTGTCCAACAACATTCTTATTAGCTAATAATAAGGGAATAATTTCTTCTTGTATTGATTTGGGACTTATAAAATCTAGAGCTTTTAAAGCTTTATTTATAAAAGGTTTAAAGTTATACTTTTCAAAACTCATGTTTTCACTCCTTTATTTTCCATAAATATAATCTTATCTTATTATTTGAAAAAATTCAATTTTTTAGTATAATTAAATTGGTGATAATATGAAAGTAATTAAAGTAACCCCCAGAGGTTTTTGTGTTGGTGTTATAAGTGCACTACAAATAGCTGTTGATGCTGCTTATGACTCTACACTTCCTCGTCCAATATACATATTAGGAAATATTGTTCACAATCGTTTTATATCCAACTCATTAAAAAGACTTGGTCTTATCACAATTGAAGACAAAAGCAAAACGCGTTTAGAGTTACTAGATACAATCGCTACTGGAACAGTAATTTTTACCGCACATGGGGTATCTGATGAGGTAATTAATCAAGCTAAAGCCAAAGGATTACATTTTATTAATGCAACATGTAAGTATGTTCATAAAACAAATGATTATATAAAAGAAAAAATTGCATCTGGTTATGATATTATCTATATCGGTAAAAAAAATCATCCTGAACCAGAAGGTGCGGTTGGTATTAATCCTAAAAAAGTACATCTAGTAGAAAATACCCATGATTTACAAAAGTTACTAATTAGAAATGAGAAAATTGCGATTACCAATCAAACAACTATGAGCTTTTGGGATGTTGAGGAACTAGCGAAATTGATTAAGAAAACATATCCTAAGGCAGAATTTCTAAATGAGACTTGCAGTGCTACACAAGTAAGACAAGAAGCAATACTAAAAAAAGCAATCCATGCTGATGTTACAATTGTTGTTGGCGACCCACTAAGCAATAATACAAATAAACTAGCCCATATCTCAGAAACAAGGGCGAATACTAAAGCTTATCGCATCGAAAATGTTGAAGATATAAATCCTGAATGGTTTAAAGACTGTAAAACGGTGGCTGTAACTAGTGGTGCTTCTACACCAACGGCGATTACCAGTGAAGTTATCGCATTTTTAGAAAATTTTGTTTATCGTGATAATAATACTCATTACCAAAAATCGACTTTAAATCTGGAAAACATCTTACCTAAGTTAAAATAAAGTTCAACTGAACTTTATTTTTAATATACGTATTTTAACATTTCAGTAAATTCTCGACATTTATGATCGTAATCACTTGCTTTTGTATAAAACAAGATTGCGACAGAAGTCCCTTTTCTATTTATATTCGCTGTGAAAACTTTATATAAACCGATTTTAGCTAAATGATTTTTAAGTTCTTGTTTTTGTTTTTTAGAACACATTATTATCACTTTCCCATTTTTGCTTAGGTAATTGTTTAAATTACTTAATGCCTTTTTTATATCACTTGTAGCCCTTTCATAAAATGGGACCTCTGTGACAATTGCATCGATAATGATATTTCCTAGCTTCACATTAGTTGAACACCCAACAAAGTGTTTAGCACCATATGATTTTAAACCTGGTTCGAGAATCGGATCAATATCAATACTATATAATTTAAGATTTTCATTTATATACTTTCCTTGATAGATAATACTTCCAGCTCCAGCAAAAGGGTCAAGAAGAGAATTTATTACTGATGGTGAGGTGAGATTCACCATACACCTAGCATCTTCAACAGGAAGTGCCCTTTTCCCAACCTTAGAACCATCACCACGATAACCAAAAACATCTTTGATGCTGTTATCTTCTCCAAGGATTTTAAATTTACGCAAATGTGAGGATTGAGCTTGATATAGCAATTCATTTTGGGTATAGAAATGTTTCAGTGAAAACGAGTGTTTTTTCCACACATATTTTGGGTTAGTATCATTAAAATCCAAAAGATAAAATTTATAAGTATAACCTAAATTTTTCAAATAACTTTTTACTAAATGACGTTTACCCCGATTAATAAAAACAGCTATTATCCCTTTTACATCACCTAGTGGGTTATTAGAAATAAATTTAAGCTTTAAATCCTTAAGACTATTCATGATTTCCATAATTGCTAAATGTTTAGCTCTAATTCGTGACTTTCTTAAAAGACAAAGATAAACATCATTGTCCCGTAAATAATTGTTAAGCTTTTGATTAGTTACTTTGACAAAACACTTCATTTTTATCCCCTCACATCAATTATTAAAAACGCTCACCATTAGTGAACGTCTTTAAGCACGGTTTTAATTTGGTTAATTTCTTTTTGAAAATCAATTTTATTAGGATGATTATGAGGAATTTTTAGATATGTATTAATTCTTAGGTTTAATATTTCAGTCCATTTTTCAATAAAGTACTTAGTCTTTATTTGTAAAAGGACGGGACCAAATTTGATTTCTTCATCAGTATAATTAACATTATCACTTTTTTCACTAACAATAATTTCATAAAACTTACTATCTTCTTTAACAATTACTTCATTAGTAATCTGGTAATTATTGCTTTTTAACCACAAACGAATTTCACTTTCAGCAACATTAGGTTGAAGAATTAACCTTTTATTAGTCTTAAGCTTAGCTTTTCCTTTAGCTAAAATATCAGTAATCAGTTTCCCACCCATACCGGCAATAATAATTACATCACATTTATCATAATCAGAAATAACTTCTAGTCCATTACCTTTTTTGATTGTAATTTGGGCTTCAAGATTATAATGTTTGATGTTTTTTATCGCCTCATCAAGTGGTCCCGTATTTACATCACTTGCGATTGCATGTGTAATTAAACCCTTTTTTGATAAATAAATAGGAACTAAAGCATGGTCAGTTCCTATATCAATAACATAACGATATGGTGCTACGAGTGAAGCTATACATCGCAAGCGTTTTGATAACTTTGGTATCATCTAGTCTTCCATAAAGTCACGTAATTTTTTACTCCGAGATGGGTGGCGTAATTTTCTTAAGGCTTTAGCTTCAATTTGTCTAATCCGCTCCCTTGTTACGCCAAATTCTTTTCCAACTTCTTCTAGAGTTCTTGTTCGCCCATCATCTAAACCAAAACGTAACCTTAGTACCCGTTCTTCCCGGTCTGTTAATGTTTCTAAGACATCGTTTAATTCTTCTTTTAATAACTCATTTGAAGCAAATTCATCTGGACTTATCGCTTCCTCATCTGCGATAAAGTCTCCTAAATTAGAATCATCTTCTTCACCAACAGGTGATTCAAGTGAGATCGGTTCTTGGGAAATCTTTAATATTTCTCTTACTTTATCAGGAGTTGTTTCCATCTTTACCGAAATTTCTTCTGGAGTCGGTTCTCTTCCTAATTCCTGAGTTAATTGGCGTTGAAATCTGACTAATTTATTTATTGTTTCGACCATATGAACAGGGATTCTTATTGTGCGTGCTTGATCAGCTATTGCCCTTGTAATTGCCTGTCTAATCCACCACGTAGCATAAGTAGAAAATTTAAATCCTTTATTATAGTCATATTTATCGACAGCTTTCATTAGACCCATATTTCCTTCTTGAATTAAATCCAGAAATAACATCCCTCTACCAACATGGCGTTTCGCAATTGAAACAACCAAACGAAGATTAGCTTCAACTAACCTTTGTTTTGCTTGTTCGCCGCGGAAAATTCCTCCTTCATAATCTTCGATCTCTTGTACTGATAAATTTTCTTTTTGTATTAGTTGATCTGCAGCATATTTCCCATATTCAATTAACTTAGCATAATCAACTTCTTCATCACCAGATAGTAATTCAACTTTACCAATTTCTTTTAAATACATTCTCACTGGATCATTAATTTTAATATTTGTCGGTAAAGTAATATCATCAGTAATATAATGTGATTCTAATTCAACATCTATTTCTGAATATGGATCTTCCAACTCATCCTTTTCTTCATCATCCTCATCAGTTTTATCATCTTTAATAAATTCATCGATATCAATATCTTCATCTTCTTGTTCATCAATGACTTTTATTTGTTCGGCTTTGAATGTTTCAAGTATTTTTTCAAAGCTCTCTGATTCTAACTCAAAAGGACTTAACCCATCTTGAATCTCATCATTATATAAGTATCCTTGTTCTTTTCCTTTTTCAATTAAATGGGTAATGACTTTTTGATATTCGGCATACATCTTATTACCACCTCGTTTTATTTATTAACTTTGATTTTTTGATATTGATTGATAATATCTTGTGAATATTTAAGTTTATCTTCCTCGGTGCTAGAATTATTAAGCTTTACTTTTAATCTTAAAATCGTATCAGCAATTAATTCATTAATAATAACCGCTAAACACTGATTTAAGTGTTTTTCGGTATATGTACCTTTATAAGTACAGTAATCTTGATAAAAATTATTAAAGAATGTTAAATAAGCTGAATCTTCTTTTAAATACTTTTCATAAAAAATATCATGGTCGAAATTAAGATATGAATTATAATAATCACTGATATCAAAAAATAAACGCCGATATTGAGAGTCTTTAAAAGCAATTCGATTATCATTATTAATTATATTACCAAAATCACGATTATATAAGCTAAAATAACATAATAATTTTTGTGTATCTAATAATTTTTTCTCAGATGGACGGCTTTTCGCAATTTTTTTAAAGACGTTTTCTTGATTAATTAAATCAATATCACTTGGCTTATCGGATTTATAGATGTACTTAGTATATTGTTTATAATCAAATTGTAAAGTACTAAACGAAACATTAATATCATTGCTTAACTTATTTAAAAATAGTTCTCTTTCTGTAGGGGTTGAACTGATAATTAATTGAAAAATTCTCCGTTTAAAATTATCTATCGCTTCGATATTATTCAGATTGATTCCTCGATAAGATAATTCATACATATATTCTTTAAAACTTTTTTGATTGTGATTTAAATATTCGCGATATTTTTCGGGACCATATTTATTAACATAATCGTCAGGGTCTAAATTATTTGGTAAATTGACGACTGCAATCTTAAAATTATAACTTGCGAATAATTCAATTGCCTTTTTTGTTGCTTCAACACCTGCAGAATCTCCATCAAAACAAATAACAACATTATTAGTATACTTTTTTAATAACCCAATATGGTTTACTGTTAAAGCAGTTCCCATTGTAGCTACTGCTTCAAATATCCCACTACGATAAGCAGCGATAACATCCATAAAACCTTCAAATAAAAATACACGTTTATTTTGGCGGATTGTCTTTTTCGCTTTATGGAGATTATACAGTAATTCGCCTTTTTTAAATACTGGAGTTTCTTGAGTATTAATATACTTTGCTTCAGAATTATTAGAAGCTAAATAAGTTCTTCCACTAAAACCTACTACACTGCCATATTCATCAGTAATCGGAAACATAATCCGATTTTTGAACTTATCATAAAATTGTTTATTAGACTTAATAACATGTCCTAATTCTAGCATTAATAATTCTGAAAAATCATTAGCTTTTAATGCTAAGTATAAAGAATCAACACTATTAGGAGCTAAACCAATGTTAAAGTTGTCGATTAAGTCTGAATCAATATTTCTTTGATTTAAATATTTTATCGCGTCTTTTCCTTCACTGGTATTATGTAAGGCAAATTGATAATAATCTAAGACAAATTTATTTAAATCAAAAAACTTTGATATGGCATCATTTCTATTATCGTCAAAATAAGTATCTATATTTACATTTATTTTCAAAGCTAGTTTTTTTATACTATCAATAAATGAAATATTGTCAATCTTCGCTATAAATTGAGCAACATTACCCCCTTCACCACAGCTAAAACAATGAAATATCTGTTTTTCTGGCGAAACAGAAAATGAAGCTGTTTTTTCAGTATGAAAAGGGCAAAGACCAAAATAATTTTTTCCTTTTTTTTCTAATTTTACATATTCCGATACTACTTGAACGATATCAGTACCTTTAATTACTTGGTCTATAATATGATTAGGGATAAGTGCCATAGTCACCTCCTAAAATCTTAATTTGTCACTAAAAAACGTTGATAAATCTTTAATTTTAATGCGCTTTTGTTCCATGGTATCACGGTCTCTAACTGTTACAGCATCATCTTCTAATGTATCAAAATCGATTGTTACACAATATGGTGTCCCAATCGCATCCTGTCTACGATATCTTCTTCCAATATTGCCTGATAAATCATAATCAGTCATATAATCTTGTGCTAGCATTTGGTAAATTTCTTGAGCTTTATGATCAAGTTTTTTTACTAACGGTAAAACAGCAATTTTATAAGGTGCTAAAAACGGATGTAAATGTAAAATTTCCCGAGTATCGCTATTTTCTAGTTGTTCATTTTCATAACTATCAGCTAATATTGCTAGAAACAACCGTTCAACCCCAACTGAAGGTTCAATACAATATGGATGATATTTTTTATTAGTCACTGGATCTAAATATATTAATTTCTCACCTGAATGATTACTATGTGCTTTTAGATCATAATCGGTTCTGTCAGCAATTCCCCATAACTCTCCCCATCCAAAAGGATACCTATATTCAATATCAGATGTTGCGTTACTATAATGGCTGAGTTCTGCTTCCGAATGTTCCCGAATTCGTAAATTATCTTCACATACACCTAAGTTCTTGATAAAATCGAAACAAAACTTTTTCCAATAATCATACCATTTCAAATCTTCCCCTGGTTCACAGAAAAATTCCAATTCCATTTGTTCAAACTCCCGTGTGCGAAAAATAAAATTACCAGGAGTAATCTCATTTCGAAAGGATTTGCCAATTTGACAAATACCAAAAGGAACTTTTTTTCGTGTTGTTCTTTGGACATTCTTGAAGTTTACAAATATTCCTTGTGCTGTTTCCGGACGCAAATATACAACTCCCTTATCATTTTCTACAACACCCTGATGTGTTTTAAACATCAGTTCAAACTGTCTAATTTCCGTAAAATTGATTTTACCACAGTTTGGACAAGTAATTTTTTGTTCCATAATATACTTTTCTAATTCTTGATTTGACCAGCCACCAGGATTTACTTCTTGATGTGAAAAATCTTCAATTAATTTATCAGCACGATGTCTTGTATTACATGCTTTACAGTCCATTAATGGGTCACTAAAACCTCCTACATGTCCAGAAGCAACCCAAGTTTCTGGATTCATTAAAATAGCTGAATCAAGACCAACGTTATATTTTGATTCTTGAACAAATTTTTTCCACCAAGCTTTTTTAATATTATTTTTTAACTCGACACCTAACGGTCCAAAGTCCCAAGTATTAGATAATCCTCCATAAATTTCCGATCCTTGATAAATATAACCAAATGATTTAGCATAATTTACGATTTTTTCCATATTAATAGTTTTCATTTTACTTCCTCCAAAATATATAAATAAAAAAATTCTCTTACCTACACCTAAAAAACTTAAGTATAGGGACGAGAATAAACCCGCGGTTCCACCCTACTTACCAAATATATGGTCGCTCTTTTTATAATATACTCAAGAGTTCCTTCGCTTATTTCTGCTACCTAGCTCCCACCATCCTAGATTCGCTAAAAACATAACATAAACTACTCTTCTCTATCATGGTATATGTATATTTCTCCAAATATATTATAGATAATGAATCTGGTTCTGTCAAGACTACGATTTAAAAAACTTTGCTGAATTAGTTTTTACTCCTAAATGATATAAATAATAATCAGACATTAAGTGGCGTAATTCATTTAGAGTTTCGTCACTAATAGCAATATCTTCATCAATATTAAGCTTTTTTAAATAAAGTAAGGTCTGTAAAGTTTCTACAGCATAGCTTTTTAAAGTGGAGCAATTACACTTATCACATATATAACCCCCTTTTGTGATGTCGAAATTTGCGATTTGACTTGTTGAACCACATTCGACACAATTTGACAATACAGGAGCAACACCCAAATATGTTAATAATTGAAGCTCAAAATACAATGTAAATATTTTAACATCTTTTAAACTTGCTTCTTCCATTCTGATGACAAGCTTTAAAATTAAATTGAATAAATAATTTATCTCTTGATGTTGTTCAAGATTTTTAAGTAATAATTCAAATAAATGATATAAGTAAACATTTTTTTCAATATCAATTTTTAGTGAATTAAAATTATTAATTATCTCACCTTTAAAACAAGATGATAATCCCGTTTTATAATAAATAGTAAATAAGGCATGGGTAATTGGTTGTGCCAAAGCAAACGATTTATTACGATAATTATTTGCTCCTTTTAAATAGATACCAATTAGTCCATGCTCTTTTGTTAGAACTTGTAATATTTTACTGTTTTCACGATAATCACTCGTTTTTAATACTATCCCTTCGACTATTTCCATCGCGATCCCTCTTACGATCTTTAATAATTACTTCTGTTCCCATTTCATTTAAATAGCGTTTTTGTTTTTTCTTATAAGAAAGATAATCATTTATATTACCAGTTTGCATAAATTTTTCCCATGCTTCTTTTTTCATTTTCCAATTTTCCTTTCTCCTATTTTCTCCATATTAGGATGAGCAAAAATTGAGAAATTATTTACTTAAAGCTAATAATTATCTTTTTCACTATAACCAAAATTATTTAGTAAGTTTTGACGATTACGCCAATTATCAATAACTTTTACCCATAATTCTAAATAAATTTTATTGCCTAATAAATTTTCAATGTCTCGTCTAGCTAATGTTCCAATATCCTTTAACATTTTTCCACCCTTACCAATCAAAATTCCTTTTTGCGATGATCTTTCAACGATAATTGTCGCCATTACATCAATAATATTATTATTTGTTTTAATATCATCGATAACAACAGCAACTGAGTGTGGAATTTCTTCCCGCGTTTTTAATAACACTTTTTCTCTAATTAATTCACAAACAATAAAATGTTCGGGGTGGTCTGATACAACATTTAATGGATAATACCTTGGTCCTATAGGCAAATATTTTTTAATTAATTCAAGTAATGTATTAATGTTTTCACTTGTTAAAGCTGAGATGGGAATAATCTCGGTAAAATTAAATTCTTTTTGATAGGTATTTATTGTTTGAAAAACTGCCTCTTTATTCATTATATCTATTTTATTAATAATTAAAAACACTGGATTTTTAACTTCTTCCAATTGTTTAATAATCATCCGATTTCCAGTACCTAAACTTTCATTACCACTAATCATAAACAAAACGATATCAACTTCTTTTACAGCATTTAAGGCAATTTTATTAAGGACTTTACCAAGTTCATGATGCGGTTTATGAATCCCAGGTGTATCAATAAAAATCATTTGGGCATCGTCTTCATTATAAATTCCTTGAATTTTATTACGGGTTGTTTGCGGTTTATCACTTATAATTGCCACCTTTTGTTTTAAAACTTGGTTGATAAATGTCGATTTCCCGGCGTTTGGTCTGCCGACTAAAGTGATAAAACCTGATTTAAAATCTTTATCCATGTAATCTCCTACTTCTGCATATCGCTATTAGTAAAACCAAATGGTAATAATGTCTTTTTATCAACGACCATTTGTTTATTTTCTAAATTAGTTAAAATTATTTTTGTCTTATCATTCACAAGTTCATTGATAACTTGACGACAAGCTCCACAAGGTGAGATAACTTCTTTAGTATCACCAACTACAACCATAACTTCAATATCATCCTTACGATAACCTTGGGAATATGCCGCAAAAAGTGCGCTTCTTTCTGCACAATTACTTAATCCATAAGATGCATTTTCAATATTTGCACCAGTAATTATATTTCCATCTTTCATGAGCAAACTACAGCCGACATTAAAGCGTGAATAAGGTGTATAAGCATTATTCATGGCTGTGATCGCTTTTTTAATTAATTTTTCATTATTCATAAACAATCTCCCTTTATTCTCTTTTTAAATTTAGCATATTTAAAATTAAATTTTGTTTTGCAAACATTACGCGTTCTCTTTCAGAATTATCATGGTCATAACCTAATAGGTGCAGTAAACCATGACAAACTAAAAATGCTAATTCTCTTTTTTCACTATGTCCATATGTTTTCGCTTGTTCCTGCATTTTTTCAACACAAATAAAGATATCCCCTAAAGTTGTAATATTATCTGTATTTTGTATTATATCATCATTATCAAATAAGGCAAAGGAAATAACATCAGTTACTTCATCGATGTTTCGATATTTAGCATTAATTTCCTTGATCTTTGCTTTTGAAACAAGAACAACAGCTATTTCATAATATCTAGCAATATTTTCGTGTTTCATCGTTAGATTTAGCGTTTTTGTGATGAGTTCTTCATAATTATCATCGTGGCAAGTTTCATTTACAACCATAATATCAAGCACATTTTACACCCCTTCTTTTTTTTGATTATCATAACAGTCAAGAATTCTTTGTACTAATGGGTGTCTTATCACATCGGAAACATCAAAATATATAATTGCGATATTATCAATCGCTTTTAATAAATTAATCGCTGTTACTAAACCTGATTTAATATTTCTTGGCAAGTCAATTTGTGAGATATCACCAGTAACAACCATTTTCGAATTAAACCCCATGCGTGTTAAAAACATCTTCATTTGTTGGTCAGTAGTATTTTGGGCTTCATCTAAAATCACAAACGCATCATCCAGTGTTCTTCCTCTCATATAGGCTAAAGGTGCAATTTCAATAATGCCTTTTTCAATTAAAGTTTCGGTGTTTTCTACTCCTAATGTATCATGAAGTGCATCATATAATGGTCTTAAGTAAGGGTCAACCTTTTCTTTTAAATCCCCGGGCAAAAAACCTAAACTTTCTCCAGCCTCTACTGCTGGTCGTGTCAAGATAATCCGTTTTACCTCTTGAGCTTTTAATGCGGAAACACCTTTAACAACAGCTAAATATGTTTTTCCAGTACCTGCAGGACCAACCCCAAAAACAAGGTCATTGTTGTCGATTAATTTGATATACTTTTTTTGATTAAACGTTTTAGCGGTAATTGGTTTTCCTGTAGCATGTTTTCCAACAATCGTTTTATTACGATATAATAATAAAACATCAGCTAATTTATTTTGTTCTAACATCCGAAAACAATATAAAATATCACGTTCATAGATGTTATTTTCATATTTTAAAATCATTTGTAAGGTTGTTAAAATATCTAGTAATTGTTTCTGCTTATCAACAGCTAAATCATCTGTAACTAAAATCGTGTCCCCACGAGTAGTAATTTTAGTGTTAAAATAAGCTTCAAGTAATTTAATATTTCTGTCATGCGTACCAATTATTGAAATAGATTCTTCAATACTACTAAATTTAAAATCTAACTTAATGATCTTGTTCATCCAAAAATCTCCTTTGAAATTCTGCGATATTTTCATATGTTTTAATGAAAAAAGTAAATGAAAATGTTTTCTCATTTTCCGTTTGTTTAATTAATTCAATATCCAAGATTTTATCTCCCTCAGTAAATCCCTGCGTCATTTGATAACGTATTTTAGACAGGGCATAAGCATATGCTGTTTTTTCATCATACATATTTATTATAGCATTTTTTTCATAAAATTGTCTTTTTTTTATGCCAATCGGGAGTTTTATTGAAAAGATATTAAGATAATCATCCTCTGTTATTATGTCATACTCTTCATACTCATGACTGCTTGAGCGATATTTTAAGTTTAAACCAAATAATGATAAACTTTTTTCTTCACTAATTTTTCCCGTATACTCGACATTCATACTTTCTTTTTGAACTGTTACAGTATCAGTATACCACACTTCAGCATATACCTTTCCTTCAGCAGGAACATAAAAATTACTTTCATCTTCATAATGATAACGTAAATTTCCACTAACAAGTATTTGTCCCTCTTTTACATACTGATTCTGGTCAATTAAAACAATACCATGTTTTACCTGAAACTTTTTAATTAAGCCAGTTTTACTGGCGATTAAATCTCCATAACCTGAAATAGTTTTTACTTGCTTGTTTATAATACTAGGTTCTAGCACTGTAACATGGATCTTACTACCTTTTTTATCAAGTGAAATCCATTCAAAATTGCTGAATTCTTTTCTCAAAGCATAATTTAAATCGTTAATATCACCTTTGAAAAAATTAAGCCCCCCAAACGAAATAAAACTTTCCGTGATTATTCGGTGAATTTTTTCATTATCTTTAGTATATGTAGAAAAGGTAATCTCTTTTATTGTTAGAGTATTAATAAAGATAATAAAAACAAAAAAAATAATTCCGATAAAAATACTAATGTGGGAAAAAAATATTTCTTTAATTTTTTTTAACCCCGCAGCTGAAATCATTTCGTAATTTAGATTATGACTGATGATATTTTCAAGATCACTTTCTGAAACTTGTAAATAAAAAAAATCTTGATCTTGCCTTTTAACTTTTACTTGATAGGTAAATAAATTTTTAACTTTAAGAAAATCCGTTTTTTCAATTTTAATAATCACCGAATATATGTGCTTTTTATTCATGTTTATCACCTAAATCAAGCTTTTTAACATTACCACTAATTTCAATAAAATATTTACTTATCATCTCAAATTTTAAGTTTTTACCGGTTATTGTCATCTTTGATAATTTTATTAGATCATCATTAATTTCCAAAATCTCGCCATAGTTTTGAATTAATAACCTATTTCTATCAATAATGGTTATTTTTTCATGTTTTAAGAATATTTCATCATTTATTTTCTTGATTTTAGAAAAAACCGCTCCAATTGGTCTCATACTATCACCTAAAACATTATATGATAAAATAAACTATCTTAAAACAAAAAAGTCTCCAACAAGGAGACATTATTTAAATCCTAAGGATATTAGTAGAGAAATTAAGATAAAAACAAATCCAAGTGACAGAATGCGATGAATTTTATTTCCATTTTTTGTTTTCGGAACGCCAATGATAAAAGCGCTAACAAATCCAGAGATTAAAGCGCCTGTTAGTGCGAACAAACTACTATAATCACCCAAAATAACAATTAAAAATAAGAGAATAAAGCTAAATGAAATTAATCTCTTAATCATATGGGCAAGAAAACGGCGATAAATAATTACCACATAAATAAAAACACCGACAAATGTATAAACAATCGGAATAAAACCAGATATTGGTGAACCTAATAGACCAAAGTTAATCGCATTTGTTAGTAACATACTTAAAATCATGATAATTATGTATCTTATTGAGCCAAAAGTCTTTTCCAACCTGATTCCTAAAGTAATAATAAAGAAAATACTGATAATAAGCCAAAAAAAATCAACTTCAACGAAACTATTGGTGATTAATGTGTAATAATAATAGTTTTTTAAATTTACTTGAGAAACAATTAAATGTTCTGTGAGTAAAGGAATATTAGCATAAAAATGATTTAAAAAAGTAAAAAAATATAATAAAGCTAATATACCAACAAATAAAATATTAGTAAAATATTGTTTTTTATTAAAGACTGTACTAATTTTTTTAGCATAAGCGATATTAATTTCATTTAATTTTATCGCTAACGTCGGAAAATTTAGTTCAAGTGGATAAGTAATTAAATCAGAAAAGAGCTCCTTTATTATTTCGTGAGCGAATAATTTTTCCTTTTCGGTCGCATTAATAACAGCGACATCTTTTGGTAAAACAATTTTGGTTAAATCTAGGGTACAATTTGTCGCAATTAGTAATATCTGTTGATTAAATAAATAAAATTGCTTCCGCAAATTTTTTTTCAAAATCGTTAATTTATCGCTTAAAGCCTCAATATTAACATCATTTATTAATGGTGAGCTATAAATATAGATGATGTTGTAATAATCATGATTGAAATTTTCTAAGATTTTTTCTTGGAAGTTAATAAACGCAAAATCTTGTTTGTCAATAAAATAATGGACAAGATTTAACGAATATTTTTCGATATCAGAATTTTCAACAATAAAACTTGTAGCTGATTGATTGACATTCATATAACTCACCTATATATTAAATATTGTTTACGACATTTTTCTAAAAATTCACTAAAATAAGCTGGTAATGGTGCTTCAAACTGAAGTAATGCTTTCGTCTTAGGGTGAATAAACCCTAGGGCTGCAGCATGAAGAAATTGCCCGTTTTTACTGATTGTTTTTTTAGGTCCATATTTTTCATCACCAACAAGTGGATAACCAATATAACTTAAATGAACTCTTATTTGATGTGTTCTTCCAGTTTCTAATTGACAATTTATAAAAGTGTACGGGCCAATCCTTTCAATAACTTCAAAATGTGTTACCGCATTTTTCCCCCCAGCGACAATGGCCATTCTTTTTCGTTCATTTTTATCACGGCCAATTGGGGCATCAACTGTACCCTTGTTATGTTCTATCGTACCATGGCATAAAGCATAATACATTCTTTTTACAGTTTTTTCTTTAAACTGTTGGGCTAAAAATTGATGCGTTTCATTATTTTTTGCCATCACGATTAACCCCGATGTATCTTTATCAATCCGATGTACAACCCCAGGTCTACATACACCATTAATACTCGATAAATTATCACAATGGTTTAAAGCAGCATTTACTAAAGTTCCCGTAAAGTGACCATTAGCAGGGTGAACAACCATTCCCGTTGGTTTATTAACGACAATAAGATCTTCATCTTCATAAGTTATATCAAGCGAAATAGCTTCAGGATTTATACTTGTAACTTCAGGATCTTTTACTAAAATAGTGATATAATCTCCCCAAACTACTTTATAACTGGGCTTTTCATTTTTTTTATTTACTATTATAGCCTTTTCATCGAGCATTTTTTTTATTTTATTTCGCGAAAAATCAGGGAATTTACTCGCGATTAATTTGTCAAGACGTTCATTTTTATCATCTTCTTGAACAATATATGTTATTTTTTCCATATACTCACCTATATTATCTCATAAAATAAGAATATAATCATGCCCAAAAGCAAATAGAAGTCAGCAAAATTAAAGATTGGGAACTCATAGTTAAAACATTTAATAGCGATAAAATCAATAACCTCGCCCCTAAATATCCGATCAATTAGATTGCCTACTGTACCAGACACAATAAAGATAAGTGCTATGGTCGAACTCTTTTCCGTAATTAAAAGGTATGAAAAGATAAAGGTAGCGATAAGCGAAATTATTATTAATAATGATCTTTCACCCTCCAAGATACCATTCGCTGCCCCTTTATTACGAATTGATGTTATTTTCAGATGTCTGGGAATAATTGTGATTGACTGATTTATCTGTAGTTTTAAAGCGACAATTAATTTTGTTACTTGATCAATTAGAAGCAAAATAATTACGAGAAAAATCATATTAAATAGTATGATTGAATTATTAACAACAAAATGATAAATATCACGGCTAAAAATGATGCTTCTAAAAGTAGATAAATATAAGTATATTTATTAGTTGTTAAACGAATATTACGTAGCAATCGGTATTCTTTTTCAACAATTCGGTAGCTAAGATAATAAGACATTAAACAAGTAACAATAATCGCTATGATAAACACTGTTTGATTCATAAATGTATAAATATAAAGATTTGTTAGAAATGCGATTAATAAACTAATAATAAAAATAACCACTAAACGGACGTACCATAATATGTCTCGGAAGCTTTTTTGTTTAAAAGTATGTTCGTAAAATTCGCGAATTTTAGCCATAATTCTCACGCAAATAATTAATCGCATCAGATAAAGTATTAACCGAGACAATAATCAAATCTGATTTCATGATTTCCCTAGCAGAAATCGCAGCTTCATAATGTTCTTTTGGGGTGAAAAAGATATCAACTTGATCTTTACAAGCACCAAAGATTTTTTGTTTAATACCACCAATTGGTCCAACATTACCTGCTTCATCTATCGTACCCGTACCAGCGATTTTTAATCCATAGGTAATATCGCTTGGAGTAACCATATTGTAAATTGACAAGGCTTGAATTAGACCTGCTGAGGGGCCAAAACCTGCGTAATTAATTTTTTTTATTTTAGGTTCTGATTTATGATAATCAAATTTATAATCAGTAAAAGTATAACTTTGATGGATACCGATGATGCAAGTATTTTCGTAGGGTTGTTTACTAATGGTTAATTTTATAAGCTCAGTATTTCTTTTAACAGTCATAGTAAATAGTTCCTGACAAGTTATTTTTTCAAGTACTATTGTTAGGTCATGGTAATTTTTTATTTCTTGATTATTGATTTTAACAATAATGTCGCCTATATTAATTTTATCATATGCTGGTGTTTCATAAATGCGGTCAATAATAACAACACCATTTTCTTGATATACCAAATTTTTGTTAGCTTGATTATAAGCAGCGATTAAAGCAGCATTAACTGAACTAATCTTATATAAATTACTTTTATAATTCATTTCTTTTAATGATAAATCACTAGCTGATTCAGATAATTCAATCACATCTACTCTACTGTTTAATTTAGTTAATAAAAATTGAAATGGACTAGGTCTTGTTACGACTGAAACATAAGAAGAATTAAAAGAACCATTTGTTTCATAGGCGTTATCAATAGAAACTACATTAGAATACTGTACGCCACCAGGTAAAAGTAATTCATATTGTAACGGAAAGACAAAAAATAGCATCAATAAGATGTAAGTAACACTATAGAAAATAAGCCATTTATACCGTTTTCTAAACCAATCCATTAAAAAATCACCTACTTATTAATCTCCGTTTTAAGAGAAATATTATTAAATAATCTCATTTTTACCCCACTAGAGGTAAACATTTTCTTCGAGGCAATTATCGATTCAGTATTATCATATTTATTATCATAATAAACCACTTCTTTAATTCCACTTTGAATAATTAATTTTGCACATTCATGACATGGAAATAGCGTAACATAAATCGTACAGTTTTTTAAGCTAGATGTCGAATTTAAAATCGCATTGGGTTCTGCATGTACAACATATGGATACTTAGTATCGAGCCAATCTCCTTCACGTTCCCAAGGATAAAACGCATCATTACAACCAAATGGTAACCCATTATAGCCAATACCAACTATGCGACGATCGGGATTAACAATACATGCCCCAACCTGTGTTTGTGAATCTTTACTTCTTTCGGCAGATAATATTGCGATACCCATAAAATATTGATCCCAAGATAAATAATCTTTACGCATATTACTTACAACCTACCCTCTTATTAAATTTTTCATCTTTTTTATTATAACATAAATTGGCACTTCTTTAAATCTATTTTCTGTTTCTAACAAATAAGAAAAGATTCTAAGTATTAATTATTTAGAATCTCGGCAATCTCTCCTTCAATTTTTGTATAAAATCTTAACTCATTCTGATATAGAACAAAAATTATACAATTACTTTTCTCTCCGTTAGTTAGGAATATAAATTGAAGATATAAACAATCTCAGCCTATCTTTTATCCCTATCAATATACAGATTCCCTTTTTATCGTTAACTAAATCATAGCTTTTTGACCCCCTAAAACCTAATTCACTTAAACAATTATGTTGATATACTTCATCGACAGTTTTAACTACTATATTATTTTCCATTGAAGTGTATTCACTTGAGCAACCACATATATATTAATAGTAATAAATTTCTTATAAGGCTCTCCTTTTATTAAGGTTATTTGAGTTAAAAATATATCATTATCTTTACTTTCATTAAAGTATACCAATGAAAATTAGATGATTTCTACTCGATACCTACAACATCATACCCTACAGCAACAATCGCATTAATTAGCTCGTTATTTGTAACGGTATTATTAAGGTCTACATCTGCTGTTTTATCAGCTAAACTCACTTTAACATGATTAACGCCAGCAATTTCTTTTAAAGCATTTGTGATATGCATAACACAATGTTCACAACTCATACCTTCAATTTTAATTTTTTTTGTCATAATTTATACCTTCCTTTTATTTACTCGGTTTAAATCGCTTTAATCTTAAAGCATTTGTAACAACTGATACTGAACTAAAGGCCATTGCAGCAGCAGCGATCATTGGATCAAGTAATGGTCCATTAAATATATGTAAGACCCCTGCAGCAATAGGAATTCCTAAAGTATTATAGCCAAAAGCCCAAAATAAATTCTGTTTAATATTACGAATTGTTTGCTTACTTAAATCAATCGCATTTCCAACATCGATTAAATTATCACGCATTAAAACAATATCAGCAGATTCAATTGCGACATCAGTACCTGAACCAATCGCAATACCTATATCAGCTTGAGCTAAAGCAGGTGCATCATTAATCCCATCTCCCACCATAGCTACTTTATATCCAGATTTTTGCAATTTATAAACTTCAGAAGCCTTATCTTCTGGTAATACTTCAGCTAGGACTAAATCAATACCAACCTCTTTAGCAATCGCATTAGCAGTTTTAGCATTATCACCAGTTATCATCGCAACTTTAATATTCATTTGGTGTAATTTATCAATTGCTTTCTTACTACTTGGTTTTACGGTATCAGAAACCGCAATTATTCCAACTAACTTTTTAGCAATCGCAACAAACATCGGTGTCTTTCCTTCACTGGCTAAATTATTAGCCTCATTATTTAATGAAATCGCAATTTTACGGTCATTCATAAACTTTTTATTACCAAGTAATACTTCACTACCATTAATTTTATATTCAATACCATGACCAGGGAGTGCTTGAAAATCTGATACTTTATCTAATTTTAATAATAAATCATTTGCTTTATTAACGATTGCTTCCCCAAGTGGATGTTCAGAACCTTTTTCACCTGATGCCGCTATTTGTAAAAGTTCATTTTCTTTATAACTATTAATCGTAATAATGTCGGTTACGACTGGGTTTCCAGAGGTAATTGTACCCGTTTTGTCAAGAACTACCGCATTAATTTGGTGAGTACTTTCTAATGCTTCACCACTTTTAATAAGAATTCCATACTCAGCACCTTTACCTGTACCAACCATAATTGCTGTTGGCGTTGCTAATCCTAATGCACATGGACAGGCGATAACTAATACTGAAACAAAGATTTTTAGCGAAAAGACTAAATTTTCACCTGATAAGTACCAAATTAAACCTGAAATAACAGCGATAGCCATCACAATTGGGACAAAATATCCGGAAATAATATCTGCAAGTTTGGCAATCGGAGCTTTTTGCCCTTGGGCATCTTCGACAAATTTGATAATCTGTGCTAAAGCTGTGTCTTTACCAACTTTTGTTGCTTGAAAAGTAATCGTACCATTTTTATTTATACTAGCACCGATCACATTATTACCTTTCGTCTTTTCAACCGGAATACTTTCTCCTGTCAGCATTGATTCATCAACAGCTGAATGTCCGTCAATAACAATACCATCAACTGGTATTTTTTCTCCAGGTTTAACTAAGATTATATCCCCTGTTTCAACTTCATCAAGTGGAATGATTATTGCTTTATTATCTTGAATTACAGTTGCGGTTTTAGGAGATAAACCCATTAATTTTTTGATTGCTTCCGATGTTTTTCCCTTAGAAATTGATTCTAGATACTTTCCTAAGAGAATTAAGGCAATAATAACACCAGTAGTTTCAAAATATAAATAATGATAATATTCATGATTTCCTTGGTAAATTTGGCTTATCGAATAAATACTATAGATAAAAGCTGCTGAAGTACCTACAGCTACTAATGAATCCATATTCGGTTCTAAATGAAACAACCTTTTAAAACCAATTGTATAAAATTTATAACCACTTATCATAATTGGAATTACTAAAATTAACTGTATAAATCCAAAACGTAAAGGATATTTACCAGGTTGTAAAAAACTAGGGATTGGTAATCCTATCATATGCCCCATCGCAAGATAAAATAATGGAACCGCAAAAATAATTGCGATAACAAACTTTATCGATAAAATTTTCATTTCCTGTTCTTTTAATAGTTTATCCTCGTCAAGAGTTTCGGTCTCAACTTCAAGAGCCTTATAACCTGATTTATTAATCGTTTCTTTTATTTGCGATAAACGTACGATGCTTGGATTATAAACGACCTTTGCCTTTTCAGTGGCCAAATTAACACTCACATCCTGGATTCCATCAAGTCTTCCAATCGCTTTTTCAACAGCACGCACGCAACTTGCACAAGTCATTCCCGAAATGGGAATTAAAACTTCATTCTTACTTTCTTCTGTTTTAATATCATATCCTGCTTTTTTAACAGACCTTATAATATCATCTACATTAAGTGTTTCATCATTATATTCAACTGTTAACTTTTCTGTCGCCAAATTTACATTTGCATTAATAGTTCCCTCTAATTTATTTACACTGCGTTCTACAGCACGAACACAACTTGCACATGTCATACCAGATACAGTAAATGTTTTCTTTTCCATGTTTCCTCCTTATAAGCCTTATCTATATATTATCCAAATTAGCTAAAATATTACTTAAACAACCCCTCCTATGGGGGGTGTATTTATTATATTATTTATAACTTACTTTGTCAATATAAATGAATAAAATCGGTATAAGAAAAACTCCCCTTTCTATAAGAGGAGTAAAGCTGGTTTCAGGTTTAATTAACCATCACTTTTTAAGGTTCCTAATGCATGAATCACATGAAATAATTCTTCATTACTATTGTAAAATAAAATTTTTACATCACAATATTTCTTTTCGCCTCGCAAAACTTGATCAATATTAATAAGAGTATTAGGTTCTATAGTAGTACGGGGAAAAATAAATTCAAATGGATAATTAATTTTTATATATTCTCCAGGGACTAAATCAAGATCCCATTTTTGGGATTCAAATTCACTATTATCTAAAAAGTATGGCTCACTATCGGTAAACAATAATAACACATAATTATTAATATCATATTCATTTTGAGCTGACAATAATAATTGTTTTATGTCATTAGAAAGTTTTAAATCAAATTTGAATTTAATATTTTGATCATCACTTATAATTTCAACTATTGGTGGTATTATTTCAGTCCCATTTAGGTTTATTTTAACTTTAGTAGGCTCGTTTGTGGTTGTTACATCTCCTGTTGAACTATTATTATTACAACCTAATAATGAAATAATAAATAAAAATGAGATTAACATAAATGATTGTTTCTTGAAAATGTTCATCACACTCCACCTTTTTCTTGATGCTTTTTAATATTCAAACTCATAATCTATTATAAATTAATATGTCTTACTAAAAGTATATTCATTAATTTCGTTTAAATCAACATTAA